>JAIOYR010000051.1 GCA_021740995.1 Taibaiella sp. | reverse complement strand
AATCCTATTACTGCTACTGAAGCGATTGCGATTGACTTGAAGATGTTTTTCATTTTAGTTTAGTTTAGATTGTTTTAGCCTGCCTGCCGCAGGCAGGTTTGTTTGTTTGTTTGAAAGGTATATTACCAAACACGTGCCATAAACACAACTAATTGATTGTCAATGATTTAATAATTGGCACGCCATACCAATCTTCCGCATGGTGGATGATTTTTCCGAATTATGGAATAAATAAACGCTAAAAAGTCAATTAGAAGTGGTGCGCCGGTAAGCTGGAACAATATCCGGCAATAGTAGGATCATTTGTGCCGGCACTAGGGCTTACTGTACATTTTATTTGCTGTGGCAACATTGTTTTTTGCCAGTATGTTCCCGGGCTCCAGTTGCAGCACCCGCTCCGACACCAGCAAAGCAGAGTCGTATACGCCCATCTGCAGGTAACATAGCCCTATATTATTAAGCAAAGCAGTATTGCCCGGGGCTTTCAACAAAGCCTGTTTGCACAGAGAGAGCGTCTTTCGATACTGCCCTTGCACAAAATATACCCCACCGAGAGCACTTGTATATACCGGGTCGTTTGGCTTTATCCGCAGTGCTTCTTTTAAATGAATTTCTGCTGAGTCGTATTGCTGCTTTAGCATAAACAGGTTACCCAGATCGGCATGTACCTTGCTTTGAACGGGGTAAATAGCTAGTGACTTGTGGTAACAATCTATTCCCTCTACTATTAGTCCGTTTCGCTCGCCTGGTGTCAGTGCGGTTGCCATTTGGGTGGTTGTCAGTTCATAGCCCAGAGAATGCCACAAGCGGGCATTGCCGGGGTTTTTCTCTACATCAGTTCTGAACAGTGTATAATTATCTTTCCAGTTTCTGTTGCGGCGCACAGTTATAGTTGCCAGCAGCAGCGCCACCGGCACTAGAAAAAGCCAGAGAATTTGTGTGTCGCCCTGCTTATCTATAAACCGTCCCAGCAATGATGCCATGATAATACAAAACCCTGCCGACGGAAAGAACAAAAAACGCTCAGCCATCATAGAGCCAATAAAGAAAAACAGGTTGGAAAACAGCAAGATGGTCACCAGAAAGAAAATTATTCCGAGCGCTATCGGGTCGCGCGGTTTAGAGATTAGGCGATGCACACCAATAACGGCCAGTGCTACATAAGCAGCCAAAGAAAGCCATACATATACGTTGCTGAAATCGGTGAAAGGGATTGTTGCAAATGTATAATCACTGCAAAGCGGATAAGGCCAAAACAGCAACTGAATGTAGTTACCCATTATGAGCAATGAAGTAGCAATATGTGCTGATAATGAGGGTGCACCTGATAGCGGATTCTCTATAAAATCTATCAGCTCGGGGTGATTGGCATTATGTGCATTGAGCACACTATAGCGCATATACAGATAGACACTTGCAGCAGCTGTGGCGGCAATAGCGATGAATAATCCCCGCTTACGGTGTGCTGGTGTATACCAGATACAAATCAGCGGCAGTATAGCGATAAAGCTGATGGAAGTCTCCTTTGCCAGCAGGGAGATACAATAGCAATATGCAGCTGCCGGAAGTATAAAGGTGAATCCTGTAGACATGTATCGCTGAAAGAGCAACAAGGAGTTGAAAGCAAGAAAAAAGCAAAGTAATTCGTCACGGCTTTTGATATTGGCTACTACCTCTGTGTGTACGGGGTGCACCGCAAACAGCAATGCTGCGGCAAATGCCACCGCTGTATTGCGGTAATCAAACACCCTGATTGTAAACCTGAAAAACAATAAAACACAACCGGCAAAGAAGAATACATTCAGCACATGGTCGTGTACGGGAGAGCTGCCAAAAATTGACTGCGCCACAGCAAACATAACCATAGATACAGGACGGTAAATGTCATTTACTGCACTGGTATCATACGTAGGCCTTTCAGAGAATCCTTTTAATGATGGGCTCGACAATATATCCGGCACTCCCGTAATACCCTTTTTTACAAAGTTGTTGTGGGTTATCACTGCACGGTCATCAAGGGTATAGCCATTAAAAATTGTATTGGCATATACAATTACTGATATGATAAACAGAACTACGGAATACCACTTCCTGTCCTTGCGCTTGGCGCCTGACAGGCTTTGGCCCGCTTTCTTTATCATATATTTCTGATGGCTTCGTTTCAATATGATACGAAAATAGAAATATTTTTGATTATGTTTTAATTAACAATGTGCTTTATTGAAATGATAATGCCATTATAGCAAAACAGGCACCAAATGGCGCCTGTTTGAAAATTATTTGAAGTCATTGTTTCCTATTAGCGCTTTGAACCCTTTACGCTTAATTTCATTTCACTCTTTCTAATGTCATTAATAATATTCACTGTTTCCGCTATATAAATATCCTTACTTAATGCCTTCAGCCATTCCTTATTTTTAGCTACCGATGCACTGTCCAGATTTATTTTTGGCAGGTCGGCAGGTGCATTAGTCATGTCCAGTTGCACAGAGTTCTTTTGCAGCTCTTCAAGTTCTTTGGATGTTGCATTTATCTCCTCCTGCTCCTTTTTAAATTTCGCCTCATTAAGCGACACATTGTTATCATCCTTCTTTTTGCGAATGATTTGTGCATTTTTAGTAATTAGTTTAAAGGTAGGATTAGCATCTATACGGCTCTTACTCATCGCTATTACCTGAGGTAAATCACTGATGCTATTCACAGGTTTGTAAGCTACCGGTGGCAACTCTGTCCACTCCAGAGCCGATTTGTTATGTCTTTCACCTAATTCATCTTCATCATACCCATCATAAGGGTCTGGCATGTCTATGTGTGGTGTCACTCCCTTAAGCTGGGTAGATCCCCCATTAACTCGGTAAAATTTTTCCATGGTCAGCTTCAGAGAGCCAATAGAAGCCGATGCACCACCTGCAGTATCGCTCAGCATATTGAGGCGGGTCATAGGGTCTATCATATCATCAAGCGACACCATCTTCTGCACAGTACCCTTTCCGTAAGTAGTTGTACCTACTATTATGGCACGGTTGTAGTCCTGCAATACTGCTGCCAGTATCTCCGATGCAGATGCGCTGTTCTGATTGACCATAATAGCCAATGGACCACTATAAATGGCTGTATCATAAGTACGGGAGCGCAACACAGATGGACTCGAATGACTGCTTTTTACCTGTACCACAGGGCCACGACCCAGAAATATGCTGGACATATCTACCACGTCGCCCAGGGAACCTCCTCCATTATATCGCAGGTCAAGGATAATACCCGTTACACCTGCTTCCTTCAGCTTTTGTACTTCTACCGCCACATCCTTGCTACAGGTGCGCCCGCTGGTATGGTTGAAGTCGGTATAAAATTCGGGCAGGTATATAAAACCTACCGGCCCATCTTTTCCCTGTATGATAGCAGACCTTGCAAATGTTTCCTCTATCTCTACTACACCTCGCTTGATGGGTATAACCTTTACAGCCCCAGTAGTGCTCTTTACAGTAAGACGCACTTCAGTACCTTTGTCACCTCTTATGAGTTTTACTACTTCATCCAGCTCAAAGCCTGTTATGTCTACCGGCTCTGCTTCGCCCTGAGCAACTTTCATTATTTCATCACCTGCCTTCAGCTCTCCCTGCTTCCACGATGGGCTGCCGGTAATTACAGATGCGATAATAGTTTTATCTTCATTCTGATTGAGCCTGGCACCTATACCCACAAAACTGCCACTCATTCTTTCATCAAATGCCGATTTCTCCACCGGAGGAAAGTAAGAGGTATGTGGGTCTTGTGCTTCCGTAAGTTTGTTTACATAAAACGTGAATCGGTCATCGTCTTTAGCTTTCTTCCGGCGTTTCATGTAGCGCTGGTTGTTCTTCAATATATCTTCACGTGCTTTAGCCTCCAGTTCTGCATCTGTCTTCAATACTACATTTACCGAATCTTTATTTTCCTTTTTCTTTTCCTGCTCCTTCTTTAAATCTACAAACTTCGACAGAGCATTATATTTCAAATGCATACGCCAGCGGTTTTCCAACTCTTTTTCACTAGCAGCGTATTCCACTTTGTCGGCACTTAGCTGTAGCACCTCATCAGTCTTGAAGGTAAAAGGTGTTTTAAGTATCTGCTCGTAGAGCAGCTCAGAGTTGTTCATCCTGCGCAGATAAATCGCTTCCAGTGTATCGAAAAACTCGGTAGCGCCTACTTTCACCTGATCATCTATACTGAATTCGTATTTTTTCAGCTTTTCTATATCCTGACGGGTAAAATAGAGTTTCTCACTATCAAATGCCTTCACCATTTCACTAAATACTCTCGATGAAAATGTATCATCAATAGGGCGTGCGGAATAGTGACCGGCCTGAATTGTTTTCATCACAGTCTCTATAACCAAAGCTCTGCGCTCCTTCGACGATTTGGAGCCTGCTCTCACATACTTAAACGAAAAAAAAGCCGCAAGTGCCGCTACAACTAATAACGGAAACAGAATTTTATTCTTCATGAATTGTAACATAATAATTTACTTGGTATAGTATATAACAAATGTAGCGCAATTGGTGTTAATAAAAGTATAATCAAAATTCTTACTAACGTTAAAAAACAGGGGAGTTTTTAGACTATAATTTGCCGCAAGAAAGTCAGAGATTTGCAGGTACTGTTCTGCCACATCTTACTATTATGTATTTACAACTACTTAGCGATGAATTATGGTTTCCTCCTGTATCTCAGGCATTGCCTGATGGGCTGCTGGCTGCCGGTGGCGATTTGAGTACAGACAGGCTGCTACTGGCCTACAGTAGCGGCATTTTCCCCTGGTTTAGCGAGGATGAGCCTATCCTGTGGTGGTCACCCGACCCGCGTTTTGTCTTGTTTCCGCAGGATTTGAAGGTAAGTAAAAGCATGAAAAAAATCATTAAGGGCAATGCATTTGAGTTCAGATTCAATACTTGTTTTGCCGCTGTAATTGCCAGTTGTAAACAAATAGATAGGAAAGACCAACCCGGCACCTGGATAACTGAAGAAATAGCAGCCGCCTATACTGCAATGCACGAGGCCGGCTATGCACATAGTGCCGAGGCATGGCAAGACGGCAAGCTGGTTGGTGGCTTGTATGGAGTAATGATAGGCAAGGCGTTTTTTGGAGAGAGTATGTTCAGCAGGGTGAGCAATGCCAGTAAGTATGCCTTTATCTGTTGGGTGCAGCATTTACAGAATCTGGGCATTGAGCTCGTAGATTGTCAGGTGTATACTGAGCATCTGGAAAGCCTGGGGGCACAGATGATTCCTAGAACAACTTTTATTGATATGGTGAAGCACCTTATTGAAAAATGAAGTTGCTAAGCCATACTACTTATTAATGGTTTACCTTCGCTGCTATCATATCAGTAAAAAATGAAGTTTCAGGACTTAAATCTCAACGCACCTTTACTCAATGCGCTCGATGACCTCGGCTACACACAGCCCACTACTATTCAGCACAAAATCTTCTCTGTCATCATGTCAGGCAGAGATGTGTGTGGTATAGCGCAGACCGGCACCGGCAAAACGCTTGCATACCTGCTACCCTGCCTGCGCCTCTGGAAATTCTCTAAAGATAAGTTTCCGCAGATACTCATAGTAGTGCCTACCCGCGAGCTGGTAAAGCAGGTAACTGAAGAAATACAGAAACTTACTACCTACATGAATGTAGTAACAGTGGGGGTCTATGGTGGTGTGAATATGAAACCTCAGGCACTGGAGGTTCAGGAAGGATGCGATGTGGTAGTAGCCACACCCGGCCGCCTGCTGGATCTGGTACTGGATGGCTCACTGAAGCTGAAATCGATAAAGCGGCTGGTGATTGATGAAGTGGATGAAATGTTTAATCTGGGTTTCCGCACACAAATAAATAATGTACTGGACCGCCTGCCGGCCAAGCGGCAGAATCTGTTATTTTCGGCAACTATAACAGAGGAGGTGGAAGTGTTGATGAACAACTATTTCGAGACACCTGAGCGGGTAGAGGCCGCACCTACGGGTACTCCGCTGGAGAACATCAATCAGTTTTTGTACCATGTACCAAACTTCTATACCAAGGTAAACCTCCTGGAATTGCTGCTCACGGAAAATGCTGACATGTCGAAGGTGCTGGTATTTACTGCTACCAAACAAATGGCTGATGACGTGTTTGAGCAACTGGATACAAAGTTCCCGGATCAGGCAGGTGTCATTCATTCCAACAAAGCACAGAACCACAGGTTCAATACCGTGAACCGCTTTCGCGATGGCAGCTACCGATTTATTATCGCTACAGACCTTGTGGCTCGCGGCATAGACATATCAGAGGTAACGCACGTTATCAATTTCGATGTGCCGGATGAGCCTGAGTCTTACATTCACCGAATAGGTCGGACGGGCAGGGCTGATAAAAACGGTATTTCTATAACCCTGGTTACAGAGCGCGAGCAGGAGTATCTGGCAGCTATTGAGGGTCTTATGAATTACAAAGTGCCTGTAATTCCATTGCCCGAAAACCTGATCATATCCGACGAACTCACAGAGGATGAAAAACCCAAAGTGCGTATGAGGGAGACCCTGATTGTGCTGCCAAAAGTATCAGAATCGAAAGGCGCCTTTCATGAGAAACTTGCCAAGAATGTAAAGGTGAATAACAAGGTGAGCCATAGAGATAAGATGATGCAGAAATACGGTAAGCCTAAGACAAGGGGCAAGAAAAAATAAACTCCACAGGTTGCAGTATTTTCATTGATTCACATCGCAAAGTATACACATAAAAATACCCCCGTAATGCGGGGGTATTTTTACGTGTAGTATTGAAAGATGCTTATTACCTGATAAGAGTAACATTACCTTTGAACGACTTGTTCTCTCCGTTCGGAAGTGCAATAATGATTTCGTAAACATACGTACCCATATCCTGTTTCACACCCTTGAAGGTACCATCCCAGCCCACTTCGGGGTTTGAGCTCTGGAATATCATCTGACCCCATCTGTTGTATATGCGGAAGTCAACAAGCTTCTGGAACCTGAGCTTGAATATGCGGAAGATATCATTCTGTCCGTCGCCGTTTGGAGTAAAGGCTGTAGGCACAAACTGATCTACGTCCAGGTCTGTGTATACTTTTACAGAAAAGGTATCGCGGCAACCCCAAAGATTCATAACCTGTAGTATGTAGTCTGTTACAGAGTCTGTAGGTGTAGCTATAGGATTAGCTATGTTTGGATTATTCAGACTACCGTCTTCAGGACTCCATTTGTAGTATACACCCCCCGCTGCATTCAGCTGAATGCTTGTACCCAGCTTTATTACCTGAGGGCTCAGCGTGAGGTCTGTAAGTTTGAGAGGAGGGTGAGAGCGAACTACTATCTGTTCGCTGGCTGTGCAGCCTGCAGGCATCGCACCGAAAGGCAGTGTTGTAGCTACAACATTGAGCGTGTATGTTCCAATACCCCAGAAATAAGGGTCTTTAATATCATATTTATTCAGGTTAGAACCTGATGGCGTTTGTGTCCAGGCATAAGTAACCGGATAACGCAGATTCCGCAAATCGGGAGTTGTAATTATCTCCATCTTTGTTTTCAGGCAAACGTCAGTATCATGCACACTTGTCAGAATTTCGAATGAAATTACAGAAATCTTGCGGGTCGTTGTGTCCTTACAGCCTATGTTGTCTGTAACTACAAGCGTAGGCACATAGTTACCGGCAATCAGATATTTGTCATAGTCAGACGGCGATTCAGTACCGTCATCTATATCACCATTACCAAAATACCACACGTAAGATGGAGAATAGTTGTTGGTAGAGGTATTGACAAAATTAACCGGAGTACCCGCACATATACTATCTGCGTTAGCTGCACCGGTGGTAATATTGAAATCAGCAATTATTCTATGGTCAATGTCTACTGTATCGTACACTGTGCGTGCACATGCAGGGTCGTGATAAGATGTGGTATTGTATGTAAGTGATACAATTTTTTGGTCTACGTACTTTATAGGAGTTGTAAGATGTGTATTGTATATATGCCATGTGCGCAGACTGTCCATGGTACTGCCGGCAGCTACATCATAATTCCAGTAAGAGTAGTAACCGGTTGGTGTAGTAGTGTTGGTTACAAATACCGTATCGCCATAACAGCCTAAACCAAGCGTAAACTCAAATGATGGAGTGTAAGGATTAGGATTGACTAATGTAACTGGCACGCCCAGTGCGGTACATAAATTGATAGTGGCAGCAATACCCGTATACACACCTGCGCCCAGATTTGGTATCACTACTGTACTATCTGCGGCAACCATTGCCAGATAAGGCGTTTGAGGTGTGCCATTTTTACTATACGCAATAGAAACCGGTTTGAGCGGCGTGAGGCCATATAGTTTAATAGATCCATCATATTTTCCGCATACCGTCGGGTGTGTGAATGTTGTGTTGGATATGGCAAGCACAGGTGTGATGAGTGTGGTACTAATCTGATTTGACGGGCAGTTGAGTACCGTGACGTATATATAATCGTATACCCCCCCACAAAGACCGTCAAGAGTTATTGTGCTATCGAGCGCAGCAGAGTCAACATAAGACGGCTGGACGACCCCATTGTAAGACCACTTTACAGTGTCTATCTGATGAGGATTCACACCACGTAATATAATTTTGCCGTCGCACACGCCACACTCCGAAGGATGTATAACATCAAATGTATCAATACGAGGAATGCCACCTATGCCTACACTTGGGGGTAGAATATGGATATATGCTTTCGTAGTATCGTTGCACCCAAGTGCTGCAGCCATGTAAGTAGTGGGAACTGTAGGAGAAACGGACAGGAACGGACCTGTACCGAGGTAGGCACCCGTAGTGCTGTCATACCAATATACACCTGAAGTTGCGTAAGGCATAGGTGCATATGGGATAGAAGCAACAGTATAGGTAGGACCAGCAGCAGTAAAGCGCCATGCCTCCGGTGGAGATAAAACGGTCCATGTCGGCATCCAGTCTCTTCCGGGCGGCACAGTAGCCATAGTACCTGTTGCATTTTGCACGCCGGTTATAGCACGTCCGCTATTCCATGCACAAGATGTTTTGTGAGCTGTATGCACTTCTATTAGGTTAGTAGTTTCATACAAAATTATCTGACTGGTAGTCCATTCAGCTGTGCATCCATACATGCGAGAACCGCACCAGGTTACCGAAAATTTCCTGTTGGGGGCTACACCTGCTGTAGAGTAAGTAATAGAACCACCTGCACTAATCAGGATATCGCACCACGGACCGCATATACTGTTGCGTGCACTGGCATTGCCCAATAGAGCAGCACTAATAGGCCATGGACAATATCCACCAGCAAGCGCAAGGTTAAAACAGATCATTCCGTTAGAGCCAATAACGCATTGCGTATAAGGTGTGCCATAATAAGTAAATGTAAATCCAAGAGGGAATACTCCTGAATAGGCATCATCGGCAGTAATACCAGTACCCAATGGCATTGTTCCCGTTACCGTGGCATGTAGCACATGATTAATACAGTCACCTGTATCAGTAATTGTCAACTGACCGTAAGAGGTAGTAAACAAGATAGATAGCAAAAAGCTAAGACCTGCAATTCTACTAATAAATTTCTTTTTCATACGCACTGAATTTCTCTGTTTATGTATCCTGTTACCTCTAACCACAAGTTAATAAATACTTGTAACATTTGCTTTTAAACTAAATAAGCAGTCTAAAAGAACGTGTACAACTATTAAGACATACTTTTTTGATTTATGGTTGGTGGTAGATACCGCTTTATTACAAATTTATACTTTTTTTCAGAAATTGCCTGCTTTAAACATTAAATTTATCAACAATTATTCAATCGTTGAGCCATAATTTTTTCGCAGGCATTACAAGTTCTGCTTATTTTTTAATGTGTAGCTTTTTTATCAGCTTACCTTCTGACGTATAAACACAAATGAAATATATACCGCTTGGCTGGTCGAGGACTATTTCGGTTGCTTTATCAAAATGAACCACATGTTCTGATACCCGGATTCCGGTTACATTATATATTTCAATTTTAGGTGTTAAGCCTGCATCGGCAGGTAGGGTAATAGCGAATGTTCCCGAATTAGGATTAGGAACTACCTGCACCCTATCCTGTATATTACTCAAAGCAGACACGCTGCTAACGCAGGGAACCGTAGCCAGCACCTCTACCGGAAATGTCGTAAATGCCGTGCCACATGTATTGGTAACCGTATAGGTAATAATAACCGTACCAGCCGAAACACCAGTCACAAGACCAGAGGACGAAACAGTAGCCCGGGCTGTATTGCTACTGGTCCAGGCGCCGCCCGCTACTGTGTCGGTGAGCGCAATGTTGAAACCCGGACAGACTGAATCAGGGCCATTGATGACACCTGCTACAGGTGCGGCAATAACAGAAGCAAATATTGTAATAGTGTCTGAATAGGTACCATCCGTAACTCGCACCTTAAACGTATCGAGCCCTGTATAACCCGTAGAGGGTATAAAAAGAATTCCCACCGGTGTTACCGTACTGCCTGTGGATGTGGCTGTAGCTGTGGCTACCAATGTAGCATGAGCGGGCAACTGCACTGGGCTCCAGGTTAGCGTCTGTCCAACATCAATGTCGTCTACACGCATCAAAGTATCTATCAAATTAGATTCTGCAGGGCAAAAAACAACCGACCTGCTAATACCAAGAGTGAAATAAGGGTCATTTCCTATTTTTATGCGTCGCACTCTGTTATTATTATTGTCTGCTATGAACACATCACCATCGTAGCGGACTGCTACTCCTGTGGGAGTATTGAGCTGTGCCGATAATGCAGGAATGCCATCGCCACTATAGCCTGCTACGCCGGTACCAGCAATAGTATTGATAATTCCGGAAGTATTGATTTTGCGTACGGCATTGTTAGTGCCGTCACATATATAAATATTATTTAAATTATCTACAGCAATTCCTTTTGGAGAATAAAACCTGGCTGCAGTTGCAGGTCCGCCATCTCCGCTGTACCCATAAGGCAAGCCGACACCTGCTATGGTACTGATAACGCCCGAAGTATTTATCATACGTATACGGTTATTGCCATAATCGGCAATGTATATATTACCGGCAGCATCCACCGCCACACCGGACGGCTCATTGACCCTGCAAGCCGCTGCTGTAGCGGCCCCGCCATCGCCTGCAAACCCAAACAAACCATTACCGGCAACGTTACTAAGTAAACCGGTAGTAGTATTGATTTTACGCACACGATAACACATAGCATCGGCAATAATTACATTTCCCACACCATCGATGGCTACCCCCCATACGTTGCCAAGTATTACAGAAGTGGCAGGCAACCCTTCTCCACTTGGACCCGGTGGTATCGGAGGGATACTGCCTGGCACACCTGCTATGGTGGTAATAATGCCTGAGGCGTCTATTTTCCTAATGATATTGTTTCCATAATCAGAGAAGTAGATAATACCCGTTGGACCCACAGCAATACCTATAGGCCACTTTATCCATGCCGCAGTAGCGGGACCGCCATCATGCGCTGCCAGATAGCCCCCAAAGCCGGTTCCGGCTATGGTAGTAATAGTGCCGGTAGTGCTTATCTTACGGATACGGTGATTATTATAGTCGGTAAAGTATACGTTTCCGGCAGCATCTGTAGCCACACCATGTGGAACGTTTATGTTGGCCAATGTACCGGTGCCACCATCGCCGCTGTAGGCAGCAGTACCGGTTCCGGCCACGGTGTAAATTGTTTGGCTGTCAGCAGTAAAGGGATTGAAGGCAGCGATAATACCAGAAAGAAGAAATAAGTAAATATTTTTCAAAGAAGAAATTTTAGAGCAATTTAAGCCAATTTTGATTGATGGCAAAAAACAGGAATGTTAATGGGAGATTATCTGCTATTAATGTACCATCCGCTCTTCAATTCCACAACTGCCCTTTCTCTTAATATTTTGGTACTATCGCCTATCGCTTGCAAAAAATTATTAGGTTTGCCGGAATATGGAAAAGATAGCCTTACTTAAAGAAAAGATACAGGAAGCCATGAAGGGCGGTGGCGACAAACGCATTGCCGATCAGCACAAAAAAGGAAAGCTAACTGCCCGCGAGCGGTTGCAACTACTGCTGGATGAAGGCTCCTTTGAAGAGATAGGCATGCTGGTAACACACCGCAGCTACGACTTCGGAATGGAAAAGGAAGTGTATCCGGGCGATGGTGTAGTGACAGGATATGGCACAGTAAACGGAAGACTGGTATATGTGTACTCACAGGATTTTACTGTTTTTGGCGGTAGCTTGTCTGAGACACATGCCGAGAAAATAGTCAAGATAATGGAGCTTGCGATGCAAAACGGCGCTCCGGTAGTGGGTCTGAATGATAGTGGCGGTGCGCGTATACAGGAAGGTGTGGTATCGCTGGGCGGCTATGCCGATATATTCTACAGAAATGTACAGGCATCAGGAGTTGTGCCTCAGATATCTGCCATACTCGGACCATGCGCCGGTGGTGCGGTTTATTCGCCTGCCATCACCGACTTTATACTCATGGCTGAGCATACTTCTTATATGTTTGTAACCGGTCCCAATGTAGTAAAAACTGTAACACACGAAACTGTTACCAGTGAAGAGTTGGGCGGCGCTCACACCCATGCATCAAAGTCGGGGGTGACTCATTTTGCCTGTGCCAATGAAGTGGCCTGCATCAGCGACATAAAACGCCTGCTGAGCTATATGCCGCAAAACTGTGAAGACAACGCCCCGGTCTACGACTATGAAGCCGGCAACGAGAGCAGGCCTGCGCTTGACAACATAATACCTGAAAACCCCAATCAGCCTTACGATATTAAGGATGTGATTCAGGAGCTGGCAGACGCTGACAGTTTTATGGAGGTGCACAAAGATTTTGCAGAAAGCATTGTGGTAGGGTTTGCACGGATGGGGGGCAGAAGTATAGGGGTCGTAGCCAACCAGCCAGCTTACCTTGCCGGCGTACTCGACAATAACTCCAGCCGCAAGAGTGCCCGTTTTGTGCGGTTCTGCGACGCTTTCAACATTCCGCTGCTGGTAGTAGTGGATGTACCTGGATTCCTGCCTGGTACAGATCAGGAGTGGAACGGAATCATCATCAACGGTGCTAAATTGCTGTATGCACTCAGCGAAGCCACTGTACCTAAAATAACTGTAATCACCCGCAAGGCGTATGGCGGCGCATACGATGTAATGAACTCTAAACACATAGGTGCCGACCTGAACTATGCGTGGCCTACAGCCGAGATAGCCGTAATGGGCGCAAAGGGCGCTGCTGAAATAATCTTCAAGAAAGAAATTGCTGAAGCCGCAGACCCCGCAGCCAAGCTAAAAGAAAAAGAAGCAGAGTACATCGAGAAGTTTGCGAATCCCTATGCAGCTGCTGCAAGAGGGTATATAGACGAAGTAATACTACCTGCCGACACACGTACAAAACTGATAAAGGGCTTTAAGATGCTGGAAAACAAAGTAGTAAAAATGCCAAAACGCAAGCACGGAAACATTCCTTTGTAGTATTGCACTACGCTTATTTTTCCAATGAGATTGCACCTTACCCAGCGTGCGGAACCCGGCGCTTTGACTTTAATGCATCATCACCAATCTAGCTCTATCGATACCTGAAAGAAATTATTTCTATTCAGGTATCGTTTCCGGCTACTTGCCGTCGGGTAACAACATGAAATCTAACCCATCTGCCACATCGCCCTCTTTGTTACTTTTTATATTGATAATAAACTGCTCAGGCTGGGCTTTTAAATGCAGCTTGGCTAGTTGCGCAGCATCCACCATTACCGTATACTGACCGGGCGCAAGACCCAGATAATTGAAATATCCATCCGATTCGGATACCGCACGCGCCACCAGCACTGAATCTTTGTTATACACACCAACAACTATTTGTCCTTGTCCATTGCCACCATTGCTCTTTATTGACACCGTACCCGACACCTCGCCGGCTACTACCACCGGCACTTCTATCAGCGTGAAGTTGTTAGGGTTTGCAATGACGTTCATGGTCTTATTTTTGATCTGCCATGATATATTATCAAAACTGTTTCTGAGCAGCTCTATGTAGTAAGTATTGTATGGCTCCAGATCAAGAATGCGTATGATGGTATCACGCTCATTGTAGATAATTCTGCCACCGTTGAGTTTTACTTTAAGTCCCGGAGCCAGTTGTTCTCCGTTATCCCGAATGCCATTAAAATTGAGATCAAGATAGGGCCTGATGGTAACACCACTCTTACCAACATTGGTACGGTTATTAGCATTCACAAAGTCAGATTTTTTATCAAAAATGACACTACCGGATGCGGCAGCTATTCGGCTATAAGTATTATTGGTACCTGACAATATGGACACCGCTGTTCTGGCAAATGAAAGGTCATAACGCATACCTACGAGGAAGTTTCTGTTATTGGCATTAAAATATTCCTGATAGGCCAAACTGATAAAACCCTTGCTGAACACACTTTTCTCAATAGTCAATTTCATGAAAATCGGGATGTTCGCCTTGTGGTCATATTGTATCTGAGTAGTGAGTAATGTCTTGGCGGGAACAGGAACAGAGACGGAAGCAACCGTGTAGAAATAAGGTGTGTTTTGTTTTACAAATGAGGTATAAGTTGTAAGGTTGAGGCCTACCCTGCCGGCAAAACCGGCGAAAGCCCATTCCACATTGGTATATTGTGTGGCAGGAACAATAATCTGGTCTAGTGTAAGCCGGGTAAATAGGGACAGACTTTTTAGGTGAAGCGGCATAGATATTATAGCCTTTCGTTCCTCGCGAAAGTTGAAAAATATGGCTGTCTGTCCTTTGGCAAATTTAGTATAATCGAGCTCTGTCTGTATGCCCGATGGTAATCTGAAACTGAATAGAGCCCTTGAACGCACGCTATGTGCATACTCGCCGGATAGCATCATGCGGGGCGCCAGCCTTATAGAGGAGTTCACAAACGGCATGGTAGTACCGGATGTAACAGATGACAAATACTCTGTACCACCCCCTATGGTAATATTTCGGGATAGACCGTATTTCATATTTGCCCTCGAAAAACGACTGTCCTTGCCATCTTCCACTACACCGCCACTCACAGCATATTCAAATTCCTTTGCCGGTAAAAAATTGAAAGGAATATTTATAAATTGCTGACTGGTTCGCACTTCGCCATAAGGGCCATAAAACCGAAGCTTTACAACAGTGTAACCATAAATGAGCGGTACATCAAACGTATAAAAACCGGAAGCGTCCGCCTTTTTGAAATCAACAAGTACATCATTTACATAGAGTTCCACTGTCCATCCGGGCTCGGTGGTATTGCTGAGTTGATAGGAGCCGTAAGCTTTCCTGTAAATAGTTGAGGCATTCGTAACCTGTAACCCCACTACCGGAGCATATAGTGTTGCGGTAGACTGAGTGAATATTTTACCTAATGCTATTTGCCGTATATAAGGGTTTTCATTGTTTACATGCCTCCACTGATAAAACTGCAACTTTTCGGTAAAAGCCTGCTGACTGAAGTAGTTGAGCGATGTATTTAATTCTCCTCCTGCAAGCGATGCGCCCATTCCCAGATTGATGGTTGCCTGGTCGCCGCTCTGCGATTGCTGAGAGGTCATGACCGCCCAGTCGGCCATACCAAAATGAAAAAATGGGGATGTTCTTTTTATCGTGGTGTCAGCTATTACGTCGCCCTTCAGCCGGCTCACATTTCGTCGCATCAGCTCCAGGCGAGCCTCCTTTATTCCTGGCAGCTCCTCATCCGAGCTTAGTGTTACTACCAGCCTGCGAAAGTAGAAGGTGCCATCCAGACCGAAAATTGATTTGAAATACTTTAGGTTAAGAAACATAGCGGTCTCCGTGCTTAGGATACCGTTTTCATTTAGTTTATACTCTACAGATCTATAGACTATGCGGTTGTTGGGACGGTCTATGAGGTAAATGTCTCTTTCGTTGATAAAGAAGCCTATAATTGAATCTCCATCGGCATATGGTATATTGCGGATTTTTATGAAATCGAAAACAGAAGTAATTTGCAGATACACTTCGTCGTCTTTGTACAATGCGGGTATATCTATAGTTCCTATACCTTTCACATCCAGTGTTACAGATATTTCATCAGCTATAGATTCTATATCTTCATCATCCTGTGCATACCCTGCAGCAGGCAACAATAGAAAGAGTATCAGATAGAAAGAGCTTCTCCAATAAGTGCGAAAACCGTTTGCCGGATAGGTTTCGAAAGAAGCAGCTCTGTTCATGTTAGTTTATACTGCTGTTTTTATTCTTGTATAAAAGTAACATAAAAGGAACCGGTGTATGCACCCGACGGATTTGCCACCGGGCTACCAATAGTGAGTGTACCACCAATATTGACCGTTGTATATGCCGGGGGAGAAACACTGGTGACAAAGGGTGATGCCGGATAAGATGAACCCACATGCAATGACAAAGACCCACCCGCACTACCTGTAAGCGTGGCATCAGGGCCATTCAAAATAGATATAAGTGTACCGGGATTGGAAACAATCTCAAAACTGGCAGCACCGAAAACATAGCCGAGGTCTGCAAGAATCACTGACCCGGTAGAGGTACGAATACCCGAACCAGTAATCACAATAGTACCTCCGGATGCGCTCTGAAAAAATGCACCAAAACGAAGTCCCATAGCGGGATTGAAAGAAACTGATATGGGTCTGGGCGGCGGTTGCTGTGCCTGTGCATTGCAGAAAACGAATAGCAATAACACCACTCCCGGAATGCTATTTATTATCCTATTCAACATTGTCAGTCCGGTTATATAGCTCATCATTCTTTGCCTATGAATACTTTTTTAGACTGCTTGCCCTGACCCGAGTAGAGTGTGGCAACATACAGCCCTGCTGATACTTTCATTTTAATTTCGTGATACCCTGTACCTGTAAGCTGCTGCCTGTGCAGCACCTGACCCAGCATATTGGTAATCACAATATCCCCTTTATCGGATAACAGATATACAAACAAGCTCTCGCCTGTTGAATAAGCATTAAGCTCATTCCTGAGTATTGGCAGGTCTTTAATGTCTTTATTGGACAGCATCAGGTAAAACCTGTTTTCGTATTTGCCTTTACTCAGGTAGGTGGTGTATTGTGGTTGTGTCTGCAGGCTTTGCACTTTGCCTGCGTGTATGTCATAGAAGTATACATGAACGCCATCAGGCATATTGTCTATGTTGCGGGCATTAAATATTACCTGACCATCAACTTCTGTCTGCAAGCCAAGCGGAACAATATTGTTAGTGTCAGGCAGCAGGTGTAGCGCCTTTATAGATAGCTTTTTCGCATCTCCGGACCAGCTATACAAATTTGGTACTGCTACACTTGTATTTAACAGCTTAAATGCATCTGTCTCATTATTAAAATTGCCACTCGCCTGATCATTAAGATAAATAACGGTAGGGTCCGGGTTGGCAGTATTGCCCGGAAATAACGCATCAAGCCTTACCAGCGGCACATCTGCACCTGTAGTCACCTTATGATAATAGGGTGACAGGCTATTTACCCGCACATTATTATTGGCACCAAGTGTACCTGTTACCGGGTAGCTACCACTGGACACATGCACAAAGAACCCCTGCATAGCAGGTATAATATTGCTGGCAACACCGTCGCTGGACACGCCCGCTATATAAGAGCTATAAGTACCAGTATACTGATTGGTATCGCTGGAGTTGAAGTAGTATATAGCATTGTCAATATTGGTTTTCGTCCAACCGGACGCTGCTGTCCAGTCGATAGGAGAAGGATATGGATTCCCCGCAAGGTTGAAGCCAAGCGTGTACGTGTTATTGTTGTTATAAATCGTTGACGATAATGTGCCACTATTCACAACTCCGCGCAGCGAAAAAGTAACCGGAGCAGTAGATGTACCAAAATTGGCAGAGTAGCCTTTCAAGGGATATAGTGTATTAGTATCGGCAGTATAGTTTACCCAACCCGCTGTACTCAGGCTTTCATTGTAGCCATACAATCTGGGGAAGGTAGCGCCAAGGTCAATATAGGATGATAGTCCACTGACAGTTGCCCCGGTAAATGGCGAGCTGATATATTTATACCCATACCCTTGTGGCAGATAACGCTGCATGGTTACATTACCGGTAACAGAGCCCGAACCACTACCAGCTATAAGCGCAGTTTGAGAAGATGTAGACAGTAGTGTGATATAACCACCTGTAGCAAAAGTGCCTGCGGCAGGTGTCAGTATACCTTTTATCTTCAGCGTATCAGATAAGGTAACGCCTCCTGTATTGTTGATGGTCAGATTGTTTATAGTATTGCCTGCAAACACGGAGGAAGGTATAGTCTGTGCGGTAGATCCATTCATTTCTATAGTACCACCGGCGCTTGCCGTAAAGGTACCACTGTTTGATATGGCTCCGCTGATTGCTAAAGTGCCACCGGTAACAGTTACTGATGCAGACGATTGAATAGTAAGGTTATTGGCAGATGCAGTACCGGTGGTGATAAGTGGATAATAGGTAGTGCCATTGGGTATCAATACTGCAGTAGCAGTAGTTGGTATACCACCACACCAGTTGCCCGATGTAAACCAGTCTGTGCTAACAGTGCCCAACCAGTTACCACCCGCTATGGCCGTTACTGTGGTAGTGTATACCGAAGAGGTACAACCAGGCAAACCGCTACCAAAACTCACTGTGAGTGAATATACTGCAGTAACCGTAGGTGTAGCAGTAGGATTTTGGGCCGTTGTAGATGACAGGTTTGGGCCGCTCCACAAATAGGTATTAGTACTGCCACCCGGGTTAGCGGTAAGCGTTACGGTTCCGCCAGTACAAATAGGTCCGTTATTAGTTGGTGCTGCTGTAGGCAGGCTGTTTACTGTGACGGTAGTTGTATAAACAGTGGTTGGACTACAACCAGAAAGGCCACTGCCATTGGTTACCGTGAGCGAATAGGTAGCTGTAACGGTAGGTGTAGCTGTAGGGTTTTGCACGGTAGCTGAAGACAAGTTTGGGCCAGACCACGCATATACGGTTGCACCACCTGCCGGATTAGCAGATAACGTTACTGATGCACCCGCACCGCACTTAGGGCCGTTGTTGGTTGGTGCTGCGGTGGGTAATGAATTGATTATAATATTACCTGTATCTTCTACACTCCAGCAACCACCTGAAGACAGCGCCCTGAAATAATAGGCACCAGTAGCTGAAATGATCTGTGATGAGGATGGTGTGGACGTGGATGTTCCCAATGAAGTAGTATTCTGAAAATACATAGTGCCGCTGCCACCGTTCGAGGCTGTTATTGTGCCGCTACCACAATAGGTCCCTGAACCACTTACAGTAACAGCAGTTGGAATCGCGTTTACTGTTGTTGTTGCTGTATTTCCGGTCGATAGTGCAGTGCTGCATCCGGCAGAAGTGCTAATTGAGGTGATAGTTATGCCGGTAGACCCAACTGTATCTAATGTCGTAGATGGAATTGTAAATGTCCCGGTTGAGGCACCCATGGTCAGGGTTGCAGTGTTCCCTACGCTATTATTAGCACCTGCAAGGTTGTAGGTAACGGCAAATGTTGCAGTCCCTAGACTGGTAGAATTAACTGTAATTACGGCTCCTGCGTCAATACACGAGGAAGACGGTGCAGATGTAGAGAAGCTGCTAATATTAGGTGTAGCATTTACAGTGGCTGTGAAATTAGTTGAAGTAGCTGTGGGGGTAGTTATACAGGAGTCGCTGATTATACTGCATGCGATGGTGTTTGTATTTGCAAGTGAGGTGGTGGTATAAGTTGCACTTGTGGCGCCGCTTATATTTGACCCGTTTAATCTCCATTGATAGGTCGGCAGAGTACCTCCATTTGTTACAGATGTTGTGAATGTAACACTTGTACCTGAGCAGATTGCGGTAGAAGGAGATGCTGCGATTGTAACTGTTGCGGTACCGGTCGAGGGCGTTGTAAGGCTTAAAGTCCCAAAATTAGTACTTAAAGATACGCCATCTAGTGTACCTGTCAGTGAGGAAGGGATTATGTTTCCGGTTGCTGCAGATGTACTTGTTGCTTGTACTTGTAGTCCTGAAATAGTGAAATCATCACGTCGGTTTCTAGCGTCACCGGTAACGGTTATAGATATGGATGTGGAAGTAAAGGCTCCTCTCGTAATTGCAGTAATATTTTTTTCAGCGGTAAAACCAAGAGTCGGATTCACTGCAGTATTGAACTGCCAACCGGTGGGTGCTGCTAGTACAAAGGTTATTGTCCAGGAATGGGGATCATTGCCCATATCCCTATTAGTATTTTCACTTACAGTCATCGTACCCAGTGTTGTCCAGCGTGGCGCTACACCTGTAGAAGCAAAATTGGAACAAATGGATGCCGATGCCGGAGTAGTAGTAACGTCAGCAATAGCAGCTTGGCTATTCAAACAAAGCAATACAATAAAAAAAAAATACAACTTCAATACGCCAGTATTGTCTACCAACCTAACCATAAAGTTGCTCTTCCGGTTTAGGAATGGGGTTCTGAATAAGATATTTTGAAAGGTTTTGTTCATAAATAAAATCAACACAACATATTAGTCGCAGCGTATTGCTGAATTCCGTTACTCATTTTCTGACAGGCATAGTTATTTCAGTTCCAGCGCTGCTTCTACCACTTTTGCTTGTTTATCGTTTGTAGCTAAAGTATATACCACCTGCAACTTACCTTTATGAAAGTTTATGTTAGAAGCAGGCTCTATTTCCAGTTTGAATCTACGAATGTTATTGGGGGTGTATACACCTATACCTTTTACAAGTTTTAGCTCAGTAGTTTTTCCATCATTCGATAGGTAATTAACTTTCAGATCTCCATACACAGACATGTTGCCTGTGCGATTAAAGGTAAGTCCGATTGTTACTTTTTTGTCTTCAGACATACTGAAAGACAGATCAGAAACAGTAACTGCAGCAGTATTCTCACCATTGCGTATTATTACCGGAATAGTAATTCCAAATATCGGTTTTAGTTGAATAGAAATTCCGCCTGTATCTTTTTTAGCTGACTGATCGCCTAATGGCCTTTCATCAGGTACAGCTCTGAAATAAAGATGCGACCTGTATTCTCCAGGCACCATTTGGCTTGTTTTCATTAATTGTACTTTCACCACCTGCGATTCATTCGGAGCCAATGTAACTTTGCGGGGGAAAAAACGCAGGAACGGACCTGCAAATAACTGCCCGGAATCAGGTTCAGTAATTTCTTCGAACGTACCGTCTTCTTTCATACGTATGTCCTTTATAGACACAGCATAAGTAGCAGAGTCCTTCCCTACATTGGCCAGGCTGATTTCCTGGGATTTTTTTGAACCTTCAAAAATTATTCTGAGTGGAGAAATCAACAGATCGCCCTGCGCCATTGCATTGGCGCTGGATAATAACAGCACAATGCCGGAAATCAATAATTTGACTCCGGTTTTCAACCCTGTGATAAATATTATATTTTTAACTTTTGACCCGTTCATTTTTTCAGCTGTTTTTAATTACCAATAGTTTACCATTACCATATCCCGAATCAATGTTAGTCATAGTTTACGGTAACAGGCAATGCATCTGCATTGTTATAAACTCCTGCAGTCTGCGCTGCAGGTATACTCAATGTAGCCCCAACATTGATTATTTGCGAGCCACCTGCACCTAACGTACCTGTAGCAGCAGGTGTACTGGTGAAAGCGCTTATAACCAGATTTGCAGCACCGGGGCCATATATCACAGAACTGCCTGGCAATGAGATGGAAAAGGTATATCCGGGCATACCTGTTACGGTAAAACCGGCAGCAGAAACAGCTCCACTTGTAGCTGGCAATGTCACACCACCGCCTACGGCAAATCGGGTACCTGTAGGCTCCAGCACTAATGTACCGCCCACTGTTGCTGATACTGCCGCATTACCGAAATTCATATCTACATTTTTAGACAAACTGATTGGTGTTATTACAGTTGTTGTTAGAGACGCTGTCGCTGTCTGCTGTGCAAACACTTGCAAATTTATTGCAAATATTGCAATAACCATTGTCAGTAATACGTTCTTGTTTTTCATTTGCGTTGTCATTTCATAATGTGAATAGACAATGCTTTACACATAATTTATTATTTCAAAATTTAATGTAAGCAATTCGTGTCTGACTTATGTTATTCATAGACGTGAACACTACAAATATACCTAAAAAACAAGGCTGATTACTAACTATTAACGAAGAATCCAGATTGCTTTTTACTTGTTGCGCATATCCTGTTTATCACAGTGCTGATCTTCTCCAAATCCCTCTCTCCTTTTTTAATAAAATCATAAGCACCATACTTCATGGCATCTGCTGCTATACGGCTATCATCATTGCCAGACAATATAAGTAAGTGTGCAGTCGAATTCATTTGCTTTACAGCACGCAGCACTTCAATCCCGTTCAGTGATTTCATATCATAATCCAAAAATATTACATCTGGCTGAAGGTTCATTTTTTCTAAGCAATCATACCCATTATCAAACAGCAGATTATCCTTATATCCTAGATTCACAAGATGCTGATGGTACAGCATCCGGCAAAAATGATCATCATCAACAATAAAAAATTTCAAATTCCCCTTCTCCATTACTTTCATGGTTTTCATACGACACTATCCAATGCCATGCCAATAATGCAACTAGTTGATTTTCAATATACAATGACATCTTTTGCCAATACATCATTCCAATAATTAG
The DNA here is from genome assembly GCA_021740995.1 of Taibaiella sp. Taxonomy (GTDB): domain Bacteria; phylum Bacteroidota; class Bacteroidia; order Chitinophagales; family Chitinophagaceae; genus Nemorincola. The sequence continues at coordinate 4,660 of JAIOYR010000051.1, read as the reverse complement.
ATACTTTTTCCAAAAATTGGAAAACAATAAACTTCATTGTATATTCGCAATATGGAACAATTCAGAATATTTATTGTTGAAGACGACCCGTGGTACGGAGAAATTCTGGAATATCATCTTTCACTCAATCCGGACAATGAAATTTACAGGTTCACATCAGGTAAAGACTGTCTGGCTAATCTCTCGAAAAAACCGGCACTTATCAGCATCGATTATTCTCTTCCTGACATTAATGGAGTAGAACTACTCAAAAAAATAAAACAATACAACCCAGATATACCGGTTATAGTAATAAGCGGACAAGAAGATGTAAGCACCGCAGTGGATCTGCTGAAGCAAGGAGCGTCAGACTACTTCATAAAAGACGACAACACAAAGGAACTGGTATGGAATGCAATTTTGAGAATTAAAGAACACCAATCTCTTAAACAGGAAGTTGAGGATCTAAAAGAGGAATTGGGCCAGAAGTACGACTTTTCTAAGGCCATAAAAGGAAACAGTCGTGCAATGGTGAAAATCTTTGCTATGCTCGAAAAAGCATCACGAACAAATATCAACGTATCAATAACCGGCGAAACCGGCACCGGAAAGGAAGTAGTAGCTAAAGCAATTCACTACAACTCTGAGAGAAAAAAGAAACCATTTGTGGCGGTCAATATGGCTGCTATACCCCGGGAACTGATAGAGAGCGAACTCTTTGGCCATGAAAAGGGTGCCTTTACCGGAGCCCTCACCCGTAAAAGCGGCAAGTTTGAAGAAGCAAACAAAGGCACCATCTTTCTGGATGAAATTGCAGAACTCGACCTAAGCCTGCAAAGCAAAATCCTCAGGGTACTACAGGAGCGGGAGCTGATACGGGTAGGTGGCAATGAAAAGGTGGAACTGGACGTGCGGCTGATAGTGGCAACCCACAAAAACCTGCTCGATGAAGTAAAAAAAGGCACATTCAGAGAAGACCTTTTCTACAGAATAATGGGTCTGCCGGTAGAGTTACCACCTCTGCGCGAAAGGGGCGACGATGTATTGCTGCTCGCCAAGTTTTTCCTTGATGAGTTTTGCAAAAGCAATAAGTTAGGCGCGATAGGTATAGCACCAGAGGCTAAGGAGAAACTAATGAAGTATGGCTATCCCGGTAATGTGCGCGAACTAAAAGCAATAATAGATCTGTCTGCTGTAATGTGCGATGGCAAAAACATTAACGAAGACGACATTTTCTTCGCATCATCTTCCTCTGCCGACATCTTTTCTTCTGTAGAGAAAACAATGAAAGAATACACTGCCGATATTATTATTCACTTCCTCAAAAAGTATGATAACAATGTGGTAAAAGTGGCAGACAAGCTGGATATTGGCAAGTCTACTATCTACAAAATGATTCAGAATAACGAAATAACATTGAACTAATCCATTCTATTATCTATGTCAAGGAGTATACAGCATGAGCTTGAATTGGAAAGAACAATGCACAATGAAGCAAAAAAAAGGCTTGCTAATCAGAATAAAGAGCTCGAAGCACTAAGGAACAAGTTAAAAGAAGCTGGCTATACACCTTCTGTCGAATCCGTCAAATCACCTTCTGTTGTGGTGGATGATGAATCAAGCGCCATACTCAAAAATTTAATGGCCAACCTGGAACATGGTGTTTTGGTATTAGATGAAAATCAAAAGATAATTATAGTTAATGAAATTTTCTGTGAGCGGTTCGAGTTGAAGACGCTACCTGAAGCCCTTAAAGGCACAGCTGGCATTAAGCTCATTACACATATAAGACCCCTGTTCAAAAACCCTGATCAATTTGTATCAAAAACGGAAAAAATACTACAAGACAAACGCAGTTTAGTTACTGAGGAGCTATCGCTGGCCAACGGACAGATATGCAGCTGTGAGTATATTCCTTTATTTTCTAAAGAAGCATTTAAAGGATTTATACTGAAGTTTAAGGACATAACCCGTACTAAAACTATTAGTGACACCTTCGATACCCAAAGAAGATTTTACGAACAAATACTAAACAATATACCTGCAGACATTGTCGTACTTACCTCAGATGCTAGATATTTGTTTGTAAACCCGGCAGCAATAGATAAGCCGGATTTGAGAAAATGGATGATAGGCAAAACAATGAGAGAGTTTTATACCTATACCGAAAAACCGGAAACTATTAGTGAATACAGACTCACTACGTTCAGAGATGTGGTGGCGTCAAAAACCAGAAAAGAATGGGAAGAAAAACATGCTGATTCCAATGGTAACGCCGTACACCACCTACGTATACTTTACCCGGTTTTAGACAGCAGAGGCGAAGTAGGTATAGTAATAGGATATGGTGTAAATATTAGCGAAAGAAAGAAAATAGAAGAAGAAATACAGCTGAGCGAGGAAAAATACAGAGGTATCATAGAGAATATGAGCCTCGGAATGATAGAAATGGATAATGAAGAGCGCATCATATATGCCAATCAGCGTTTCTGCACCATGAGTGGATACAAATTTGATGAGTTAATTTCCAGAAAAGCAACTGACCTTTTTCTGCAGGGAGCCAGCCTGAAAATGACACGCGCGCAGCTTTCAAAAAGGCAGTATGGAATTGCCAACAGTTACGAGTTGGCAGTTTCTGATAAAGAAGGAAAAGAGAATTGGTGGCTTACAAGTGCTACACCCATTTTCGACGCCCAGGACAATCAGAAGGGCACAATAAGTATTCATCTGGATATCACAGAACAGAAAAAACTCGAAGACCAGCTAAGAGTTGCTAAGTATGAAACAGAAAAATCGTCTATGTCAAAAGACATCTTTCTGACAAATATGAGCCATGAAATCCGCACTCCTCTCAATGCAATAATGGGTCTGGGCAAGTTGCTGAGCAAAAGCGATCTGAATACACAGCAGAAAAACTACCTCAACGGAATTGAAAGCGCCTCTTCTAATCTTTTGGGCATCATCAACGACCTGCTGGATATATCAAAGATCGAGGCGGGTAAGATTACTATTGAGCATATTAGTTTTAACCTCGAAACAATATTGCAGCAAGCAGTGAATGTGCTGGAGCATAATGCAGATGAAAAAGGTCTTAGCCTTACCCATGAAATAGACCATAGAATATCACCTGTTTTGATTGGCGACCCATTCCGACTCAATCAGGTGTTTATGAACATGATCAGTAATGCCATCAAATTCACCGAGAAAGGGTCTGTTTCTTTAAGGGCGTTTTTACTGGGGGCTACGGAAGAGTCGCAAAAAATACTCGTAGCTATTGTTGATACCGGAGTAGGTATAAAAGAAGAATACCTTAATACCATTTTTGATAAATTCACTCAGGAAGATGAAACAGTAGTACGCAAATTTGGGGGTACAGGCTTGGGCATGAGCATCACCAAACAGCTGATGGAATTAATGGGTGGTTCAATATCTATAGAGAGTAAGAAAAATGTGGGTACTACCATTTCGCTCATTTTTGATTTCAAAATTGGCACTGCAAGGGTTTTTGAAAAGAAAAGAACTATTAAAAATGACACTTACAATATCAATGACAAACGTATATTGCTGGTAGAGGATAATAGTCTGAACAGGCTGCTGGCTAACACTATACTTACTGAATATGGAGCAAAAGTAGTAGAAGCAGAAAACGGTGCAATAGCTGTAGCATTGATGAGAACAGAAACATTCGACATGGTGCTGATGGACATACAAATGCCTGTAATGGATGGAATACAAGCTACAAAAATAATCAGGAAAGAGATCAACAAAACAATCCCCATACTTGCGCTTACGGCAAATGCAATCAAAAGCCAGGAAGAGCAATTTATTAAGGCTGGTATGAATGACCTTATATCTAAGCCATATAACGAAATCAATCTTGTAAACCCTATAGCTAAATGGCTGAATGATAATGCACAGGCAAAATCGCAGGCAGAAAATGTAAAACTACCGCCCCCAAAAACTGAGCCGCCTAGTCCACCTGCTGTAACAACTGTCGATGAACTGTTTGACATTAGCAAACTACTGAGTATAGCCAGAGGAGATACAGGCTTTGTCAACAAAATGCTTCAGCTATTTATAGTTGAAACGCCACCTGCAATTGCTAAGATAAAAGAGGGCTTCCAGAAGGGGGATATGGAATCAGTAAAGTATTATGCGCATCGTATAAAACCTTCTTACGGCAATCTAGGTATAAATAGTCTTAAAGAGGACATTCTAAAAATAGAGTTGTCTACAGAGCGTAGTGCAGAGCTGGAAACGCTCATTAATAAACTGGATACTGTTACAGCGCGCGTGGTTGAACAAATTAAACAAGCATATCCTGGTATTAATAAGTAACAGCTATCAAATAACTATACTAGATTCCACCAATCAGGCCCAATATCCATCTGTTCGTCTGTTAGGGCAGTTTTTTATTCCATAATTCGGAAAAGTAATCCACCATGCGGAAGATTGGCATGGCGTGCCAATTATTAAATCATTGACAATCAGTTAGTTGTGTTTCTGGCACGTGTTTGGTATTATACCTTTCGAACAAACAAACTAAAACAATCTAAACTAAACTAAAATGAAAAACATCTTCAAGTCAATCGCAATCGCTTCAGTAGCAGTAATAGGATTCTCTAACGCATCTTTCGCTCAGGCTACAGCCACAGCATCTGCATCTGCCAACATCATTACC
>JAIOYR010000002.1 GCA_021740995.1 Taibaiella sp. | reverse complement strand
GGGTAGGTGTGCATAGTGGTAGTGTGGTGGCAGGCATAGTGGGCGTAAAAAAGTTCGCCTACGACATTTGGGGCGATACTGTAAACACCGCTGCCCGCATGGAGCAAAATAGTGAAGCAGGAAAGATAAACATCAGCCAAACCACGTATGAGCTGGTAAAGGATAAATTCAGTTGTGAATATAGGGGTGAGGTGGAAGCGAAGGGTAAAGGGATAATGAAGATGTATTTTGTAGTGTAAGAGTTGCTAGCAACCCGAAATGGCATAAGTATTTATTGTATTTTGTCCTTAAATATCCGGAATTATGAGACAAATGTTTATTTGGGTGCTATTGACTTTGTTAGGCACCAACGCACTGTATGCCCAGATGGAAGGGCAGGCGCTGACAGACTCCCTGCTCAAAGAACTACCACGCCAAAAAGAGGATAGCAACAAGGTAATGCTGCTTAGTTTTCTATTAGGATCGGTTTCTGGGGCAAATCCCGAAGAGGCTTTAAGATATGGCCAGCAGGCACTGGATTTGGCTACGAAACTGAAATGGGATGACGGTATAGCAGGCGCACACGGCCAAATGGGGAGTGTGTGCGAAAGACAAGGAAATTTTCCGAAAGCCCTGGAACACATGAAAAAAAGCCTGGAAATATACGAAAATCAAAAAAACATCAAAGGTGTTGCAGCTGCTTTGTGTAATATAGGTATTGTGTATCAGAACCAAGCGGATAACGTACGGGCGCTGGAATATCTTTTTAAAGCATTGAAAATTGACGAAGAAAAAGGGTTCAGGCAATATGCCGCAAATGTTACCACTAATATCGGTGTCATTTACCTTGCACAGGGCGATAACGCCAAGGCGCTGGAGTACTACCAAAAAGCGTATGAAGTATATGTGAGTTTGTCTGATAAAGGTGGCATGCAGGTTGCTTCCAGCAATCTTGGAACCCTTAACCAAATATTGAAAGACTATGACAAATCGCTTGAATACTTCGGTAAAGCCTTAAAGCTGTCTCACGAAACAGGAGACCTGCGATCAGTTGGGATTAATTGGGCTAATTTGGGCAATATTTATGCCGATAAGAAGGACTATGCCACAGCACTACCTCACTTTGAGATGGGCCAAAAAATATTGACGGAAGTAGGCGACAAATACCCGTTGGCATATGTGATAATGTCCATTGGCCAGTTATACCTTACCGTAGCAAGGGACACGTCATCAAAGCCCGCATCGCGTGCTGGTAAGATAAATATAAACAATGAGCTGGCCCCCGGTAGGTACCTGCCTATTGTCTCCATGCCGGCGGGCAGGGCAGCGCTGCTGAGTGCTGCGGTAGATTATCTGGAGCGGGCACTTGCATTGTCGAAGGAGATAAATACCCCGAATATAATACGCGATTGTTATGCCGACCTTGCAAAAGCATACACATTGCAGGGTGCCTATAAAAAGGCTTTGGACGCGTCAAACAAACTGCACGAAATCAAGGATTCTGTGTTTTCGCAAGAGAATAAAGAAAGCCTAATAAAAATCAGCATGAAGAATGAGTATGACCGCCAGCGGCTGGCAGATAGCCTGAAAACAGCAGAGAAGGAGAAGATTGCCGCCATCAATCTGCAAAAGCAAAAGAGTTACACCTACCTCGGCATAGCAGGGGTACTTCTGCTGGTGGGCTTTTCATTCTTCATCATAAAAGAGCGTGGCAAGTCGGAAAAAGAAAGAAAAAAATCTGACGGACTTTTGCTAAATATATTGCCCGAAGAAGTTGCAGAAGAACTAAAATCCACAGGCACCACCACCGCAAAACACTATGACAATGTAACTGTCCTGTTCACCGACTTTGTCAACTTTACGCAAGCCGCGGAACAAATGAATGCGCAGGGGCTGATAGACGAGTTGCACGGATGCTTCAAAGCCTTTGACGAGATAACAAGCAAGTACAACATTGAAAAAATTAAGACCATAGGCGATGCTTACCTGGCAGTGGCAGGGTTACCTACCGCAGATCCTCGTCATGCGGAGAATATTGTAAGAGCATCGAAGGAAATTACTGCATTTATGGAAGATAGGCTGGCGAAGATGGGCAGCGAGCGCACCTTCGCCATACGCATAGGCATACACAGCGGCAGCGTAGTAGCGGGTATAGTGGGCGTAAAGAAATTTGCATACGACATATGGGGAGATACCGTGAACACGGCGGCTCGTATGGAGCAGCATGGTGAAGCAGGCCGCATCAATATTTCGGAAACAACGTATAATCTGGTGAAGGATAAATTTAGTTGCGATTATAGGGGCGAGGTAGAAGCTAAGGGCAAGGGGGTAATGAAGATGTATTTTGTGGGGTAGTTGTTAGGTTTTTCAAATAGTATCTATTATATCAACTTACATAAAGAATTAAGAATATGAAACAATTAGCGATTTTGCTGCTGATACTTTCGTGCAGCAGTGCATTTAGTCAGAAGCGAAGCAAAATTGACTCGCTGAACACCATATTGTTATCTGCAAAGATTGACACAGACATGGTGAAAATTATGAACTCCATTGCAAACACCTATTCCAAAAGTGATATGGATAGCGGAGTACATTATGCCGAAGCTGCTTACAAACTGGCGAAACGATTGAACTTTAACAGAGGGCTGTTGTTGGTGTACGGGACATACGGAAACGCGTTGATAAATGTCGGGAAATATGAAGAGGCATTAAAATTAAGTGAAGAAGGCAGGCTATTCATGGATAAATTATTGAGAGAAACTACTGATACTATTGAGAGAAATAAAATTCTCAAACGAATGGCTAGTGTGACAAGCAACCTAGGTGCATCTTACGACTACATGGCTAAATACCCCGAAGCTTTGAATTATTATATGGAAGCAGTAAGGCAGTATGAGTCCGTCGGCGACCGTAAAGGCTCGGCCAGTGTTTACCATAATGTAGGTGGCGTATATTTGAGTATAGAGGACTATGACAAGGCACTCATCCACTTTCGTAAGGCTTACGATATAAACAAGGAAACAGGCAACAAGCGATGGCTGGCCAACAACGTAGGAAACATTGCTATAGTCTACAGCATGATGAAAAAAGTAGATTCCGCACTTGCTGCAAACAAACAAGCGTTATTGCTGTATGACGAAATAGGCGATGCGTTAGGGATGACAAATGCAACCTTGAATATTGGAGTAATGTATACCGAGGCAGGGTATAATGATAGTGCCATCCTGTACATTGCGAAAACACTGGAGCTAAACGAAGGTGTGGGCGAGCCTAAGATATCGGCCAACGGGTACCTGTCATTGAGTACAGTATATCTGAATAAGAAGGACAACGCCCAGGCAAGAAAAATGCTAAAGAAAGCTGAGTCGATTGTATTGTCTTTGAGGGACTTTGAATTGCTTGAGATCTATTATATGAACCTCTTTAAAGTCGATTCTTCCCAGGGAAATCCACTTGGTGCCATACGATATTTGCAATTGGCATATAGGTACCGCGATAGCGTGCATAATGAAGAGAATGTACGTAAACTGACGCAAACGCAAATGACCTACGATTTTGAAAGAAAGGTTTCAGAGACGAGGGCAGCACAGGAGAAGAAAGATGCATTGGCAGCCAAAGAAATGCACCGGCAAAAGACAATGCGCAATGCTTCTATAGGTGGCTTTGTCGTAGTGTTACTTTTTGCTATTGTTTTCTTTAGCCAAAGAAATAAGATTAAGCTAGGTAAAAAACAAAGTGATGAACTGCTGCTCAACATCCTACCCGCTGAAGTGGCAGAAGAACTTAAGGCCAAAGGCAGCGCCGATGCAAAACTGATAGACGATGTAACAGTGCTCTTCACCGACTTCAAGGGCTTTACCCAGCTATCAGAAAAGCTATCGCCGAAGGAGCTGGTGGCTGAGATAAACACCTGCTTCTCGGCCTTCGACAACATCATGCAAAAGCATGGTGTGGAAAAGATAAAGACCATAGGCGATGCCTATATGGCTGCGGGTGGACTACCCACCCCCAATAAAACACATGCAGAAGATGTGGTGAAAGCCGCGCTGGAGATACAAGACTTCATGCACCGCCACAAAACAGAGCGGGAAGCGGCAGGAAAACTATTCTTCGAGATAAGGATAGGTGTGCATACTGGCCCGGTGGTAGCTGGCATAGTGGGCATCAAGAAATTTGCCTATGACATATGGGGTGATACCGTAAACACAGCCAGCCGCATGGAAAGCAGTGGTAGCGTGGGCATGGTAAATATCTCGGAAACAACGTATAATTTGGTGAAGGATAAATTCACCTGTGAGTATAGGGGTGAGGTGGAGGCGAAGGGTAAGGGGGTGATGAAAATGTATTTTGTGGGGTAGGCAAAAGGCAAAGGGCAAAACCCCAAAGTGATTCAGACTAACAACACGCATATCCACATGATTTCATAAATATATATTGTATATTGTTCTCAAATGCCCCCCCGTTATGAGACGACTAATCGTAAGTGTGTTTACACTGCTGAATGCTTTGTGCGGCAATAGTTTATTTGCGCAGCAAGCCAGCCCGCAAGAAACCGCGCAAAGGCGTGCCAAAGTGGACTCCCTGCTCGTGGAGTTACCCCCCCAAAAAGACGATACAAACAAAGTGAAACTGCTGCTGGTGCTATCGCGCACGTATTACCTTATAAATGCGTCAGAAAGCCAAAAATATGGCCAGCAAGGGCTGGAATTGGCCACGAAGCTGGACTGGCAAAAAGGGGTTGCAAACGCCAACAACAACCTTGGCAATATCTTTACCTGGGACTCGAATCCGGTAAAAGCGCTGGAGTATTATTCGGCAGCGTATAAGATAAATGAAAAAATGGGAAGCGATGACGGCATAGCCGAAACCGCCCGCCAGATAGGCAATATCTACTGCCAGCAGGGCAAAAATGCAAAGGGGCTGGAATATTACTTCAAATCGTTGAAAATCTATGAAAAGCAGGGTTTTAGGATGGGCATAGCCGGCATGAGCGGCAACATAGCAAATGTGTACATGGAAAACAATGACCTGCCAAAAGCGCTGGAGTATACTCTGAAGGCAGTAAAGGGTTTTGAAGAGATGGAAATGAAGGGGCCGTTGGCGGGTTTTATACTAAACTTGGGCAACACATACTATGCCATGAATGACTACCCCAACGCTATAATATATTTGAGAAAAGCACTGAAACTGGGTGAGGAAACAGGTAACAAAGGTGTGGTGGCAAACGCACTGGGCAATATTGGTACTGTATATGATGAAATGGGGGAGCACGCTGCTGCCATTGTCTATTTACAGAAAGGCGTAAAAGCGGATGAGGAATTGGGCGAGAAACGACAATTAGTATATGCCTTGCATGAGCTAGGCATGGCTTACTGGCGGCTGGCTACCGACACCTCGAAAAGCACTAAGAAGGCTCCACTTAATGATGAACAACTAACAGCGGAGGCATTCCGCACAATACCTACTGACAGGCGCACGCGGTTGCAACTCTCTATAAAGTATTCGCAGCAGTCACTGGCATTGGCGAAGGAAATGGATAATGTAGGCATGGCAGAGGCTATATACAGGGCATTGCATAGCGCATACAGCCTTACCGGCGAATACAAGCTGGCACTGGAGAGCTACGAACACTTTGTGGCAATAAAAGATTCCATTTTCACGAAAGAGAATGACAAAAGCATCATGGAGCAAGGCGTGAAGTACGAATATGAGAAAAAGGAAGCCGCCGCAAAAGCCGAGCAGGACAAAAAAGATATCCGCGAGCGGCTGGTAAGGAATGCTATCCTCACAGGGTTAGCCGGGTTGCTTATTTTTTCAATAGTAGTAATGCGCCAGCGCAACAGAGTAAAAAAAGAAAAGGCCCGCAGTGAAGAACTACTGCTGAACATCTTGCCGGAAGAAGTGGCTGAGGAGCTGAAGGAGAAAGGCAGCGCTGAAGCCAAGCTGATCAATGAAGTAACCGTACTCTTCACCGACTTCAAAGGCTTTACCCAGCTATCTGAAAAACTATCACCAAAGGAACTGGTGGGCGAGATAAACACTTGCTTCTCTGCCTTCGACAACATTATGCAGAAGTATGGCGTGGAGAAGATAAAAACCATTGGCGACGCCTATATGGCTGCGGGTGGCCTACCCACCCCCAATAAAACACATGCCGAAGACGTAGTAAAAGCTGCGCTGGAAATACAAGCCTTCATGCGCCGCCACAAGGAAGAACGGGAGGCAGCAGGGCAGTTATATTTCGAAATAAGGATAGGGGTGCATACAGGGCCGGTGGTGGCAGGGATAGTAGGTATCAAGAAGTTTGCCTATGACATTTGGGGCGATACCGTAAACACTGCCAGCCGCATGGAAAGCAGTGGCATGGTAGGAAAGGTGAATATCTCTGAGACCACATACGAACTGGTGAAAGACAAATTCAGTTGTGAATACCGCGGTGAGGTGGAAGCAAAGGGCAAGGGGGTGATGAAGATGTATTTCGTGGGGTAGGTCACTTATCCATGGGTTAGGGGTGTAATTAGCCGTGGGGATGCATTTTTAAGGACTAATTCTATACAAGATTTGAAAAGATATATTTGCTATATTCATTCATTTACACAACCGTTCATGTAACAAAAAACCCGGGATTTGCGAATGTTTATTGCGCGTATTTTCCAGTTATCGGATATCCTTCGGTGACACAGCTATCTTCAACCTAAATTAAAAAGACAAACATCATGAAGTATATCTTCTCCCTTCTATTTTCTATCACCACATTTGTTTCGTTTGCGCAGAACGCAGCGATTGACTCACTGATACAAGAGTTAAAAAAATCGAAAAACGCAGAAAATAAGGTAGACATCCTTTTGGCATTAAGTCAGACCTACTACGCCATGGATCCCGACAAAGGAATCAATTACTCGTCAGAGGCACTGGAACTGGCAAAGCGGATTGAAAACAAGAGTAAAATGGCAGCAGCATACAGATGGGCGGGTATAAATTATATTACAAAAAATGAATTCGACAAGCAATTGGAGAATTTTAACCATGCGTTGGACTTGTACAGCCAAATCAATGACCAGGATGGTATTGCTTCCGTGTTAGGAAATATCGGAATCAGTTTTGATGATCAAAGTAACTATCCTATGGCTCTTGAATATTATTTTAAAGCACTTAAAATTTATGAGCAATTAAATGACCTTGATGGCATAATGACCAATCTTAGTAATATAGGACTCGTTTACGAATCACAGGGTGAATTACAGGAAGCCTTAATTTTTTACGAAAAGGCTCTTAAACTGTCAGAGAAAACCGGAAATAAAGAAGGCATATCAGGTAATTTAAATAGTATAGGTTCCATAATGCTGAGACTGAAAAGATATGAAGAAGCATTCGAAAAAAACGAAAAAGCATTAGAGCTGAATAAGCTAAGTGGTAATAAAGAGTGGCAAGCAAAAAACCTGTTATCTATGGGAACGATTGTCTCCGAAAAACAAAATTTCAACCAAGCGCTTGGATACTTTAAGCAAGCTTTACGTTTGGCTGAAGAAATAGATTCCAAAATATCAATTGCTGAAATCAAATGCAATATTGGTTACACTTTTTACCGGATGGCAATAATTGGAGTTCGCAATCCGACTTTACAGATTCTCAATACTGGTCGTAAGGAATATTTACAGAAATCACGCGAGTATTTGCAAAGTGCTATCACCATATCAGAGAGAATCTCCAACCACGAAATTTTACAACCTTCCTACTTTTACATGAGTAAAACCGAAGAGTTGCTTGAAAATTTGCCAAATGCTTTGTATTGTTCACGAAAAGCAAGTTCGCTGAATGACTCTCTTTTCAATATGGAAAGGGATAAAAAAATTACACAAGCGAAAATGCAATATGATTTTGATAAAAAAGTAGCAGCAGCAAACGCTTTGCAAGAAAAGAAAGACGCTGTTGCATTAAAAGAATTGGGGCGTCAGAAATTACTGCGCAATACTTTCATAGGTGGTTTTTCTTTGACATTATTGTTTGCAGGTGTGTTCTTTACACAACGAAATAAAATTAAAGTGAGTAAACGGCGAAGTGATGAATTACTCCTGAATATTTTGCCTGCTGAAGTAGCCGAGGAACTGAAAGCTAAAGGTAGCGCGGAAGCGAAGCTGATAGATGATGTAACCGTGCTTTTCACAGACTTCAAGGGCTTTACACAACTATCGGAAAAGCTATCGCCGAAAGAACTGGTGGGCGAGATAAACACCTGCTTCTCGGGCTTCGACAATATCATGCAGAAGTATGGCGTGGAAAAGATAAAAACCATAGGCGATGCCTATATGGCTGCGGGTGGCCTGCCCACACCTAATAAAACACATGCGGAAGACGTAGTAAAGGCTGCATTAGAAATACAAGCCTTCATGCGCCGCCACAAGGAAGAACGGGAGGCAGCAGGGCAGTTATATTTCGAAATAAGGATAGGTGTGCATACCGGGCCGGTAGTGGCAGGGATAGTAGGTATCAAGAAGTTTGCCTACGACATTTGGGGCGATACCGTAAACACCGCCAGCCGCATGGAAAGCAGTGGCAGCGTGGGTAAGGTGAATATCTCAGAAACAACGTATAATTTAGTGAAGGATATATTCTCTTGCGAGTACCGGGGTGAGGTGGAAGCGAAGGGGAAGGGGGTGATGAAGATGTATTTTGTGTCCTGATAAAAGCAACGATGAACCACTTGAAAATAATAATCATACTATTAACTATTCACTGTGCGCTATTAACTGTTCGCTGTTCTGCCCAGCTGGAAGGGAAGGCGTGGAGAGACTCCCTTGTTAAAGAACTACCACGGCAGAATCAGGACAGCAATAAGGTAGACTTGCTGTGTGAACTAATAGAAGCGTTTGTAGGGGCAAATCCGAATGAGGCGTTAAAATATGGCGATCAAGCATTAGAATTGGCTACAAAACTGGCACTGGAAGGCCGGGTGGCAACGGCACACAATAGCATGGGGAGTGTTTGCGAACAACAAGGGGATTTTTCTAAGGCAATGAATCATTATAAAAGAGGCCTGGAAATATTCGAACGTCAAAAAAAAATGGCAGGTGTTGCGGCTATTTTGTGCAATATAGGCCTGGTATATAAGGCCCAATCGGATAACCTCAAGGCGCTGGAATATTTTTCGAAAGCTCTGAAAATTGATGATGAAGAAGGGTTCAAGCAATTTGCTGCGAGTGTCACTAATAATATTGGGAACATATACTCTGATCTGGGCGATTACAGCAAGGCCCTGGAGTATTACCTCAAAGCGTATGAAGCAAATGTGAGCATGGGTAGTAAAAGGGGCATAGGTATTGCCAGCAACAATCTTGGGTGCGTTTACCAATCATTGAAAGACTATGACAAATCGCTTGAGTACTTCATTAAAGCCTTAAAGCTAAATCAGGAAATAGGAGACATGCGATCGGTTGGGTTCTCTTGGTCTAATTTAGGCAGCATTTATACTGATATGAAGGAATATGCTACAGCACTGCCCTATTTTGAAATGGGCCAAAAAATATCAGGCGAAGTAGGCGACAAACCCGCTTTGGCATATGCGACAATGTCTATCGGCCAGTTATACCTTGCCGCAGCACGGGACACATCATCAAAGCCCGCATCGCGCGCTGGTAAGATAAATATAATGAATGAGCTAGCCCCCGGCACCTACCAGCCCATTGTGTACATGCCGGTAGGAAAGGCGGCCCTGCTAAATGCTGCGGTGGACCATCTGGAGCGGGCACTTGCATTGTCGAAGGAGATAAATACCCCCAATACGATACGCGATTGTTATGCCGACATTTCAAAAGCCTACACATTAAAGGGAGACTACAAAAAGGCATTGGACGCTTCAGGCAAAATGTATGCAATCAAGGATTCTGTGTTCTCGCGAGAGAATAAAGAAGAGATACTGAAAATGAGCATGAAGAATGAGTATGACCGCCAGCGCCTCACAGACAGCCTAAAGGTGGCGGAGAAAGAAAAGATATCAGCCATAAACTTGCAGAAACAAAAGAGTTATACTTATCTGGGCATTGCCGGTGTACTGCTGCTGGTAGGCTTTTCGTTTTTTATTGTAAAGGAAAGAGGAAAGTCGGAAACTGCAAGAAAACAATCTGACGGGTTGTTATTAAACATACTTCCCGAAGAAGTAGCTCAGGAGCTTAAATCTACCGGCACCACCACTGCAAAACACTTCGACAATGTAACCGTCCTCTTCACAGACTTCGTAAATTTCACTCAGGCAGGTGAGAACATGAGCCCACAAAACCTGATAGATGAGCTACACAATTGTTTCAAAGCTTTTGATGAGATAACAGGCAAGTACAACATTGAGAAGATAAAAACCATAGGCGATGCCTACCTTGCTGTATGTGGCCTACCCTCGCCCGACCCGAAACATGCAGAGAACGCAGTAAGAGCCGCAAAAGAGATAACGATGTTTATGGAGGATAGGCTAGGGAAAATGGGAGTAGAGCGCACATTCCAGGTGCGGGTGGGTGTGCACAGCGGCAGCGTGGTGGCGGGCATAGTGGGTGTAAAGAAGTTTGCATACGATATATGGGGTGATACAGTAAACACTGCAGCACGAATGGAGCAGCATGGTGAAACAGGGAAAATAAACATCAGCCAGACGACCTATGAGCTGGTAAAGGATAAATTCACCTGCGAATATAGGGGTGAGGTAGAGGCGAAGGGGAAGGGGGTGATGAAGATGTACTTTGTAAGTTAATAGCGAATTAACGGGAGCATAAACAACAATAAATAATGAAACGAATTCTAATCATACTGCTAACTGTAAACTGTTCGCTATACACTATTCACTGTTCTGCCCAGCTGCACGGGCAGGCAAAAATAGATTCTCTACTCAAAGAACTACCCCGTCAAAAAGAAGACACTAATCAGGTGACGCTGCTGAACGAATTGTCTGATGGTTACTCTCAAATTAGCCCATCAGAGGGCATTAAGTACGGTCAGCTTGGGCTGAAACTTGCCACAAAGCTGAACTGGAAGAAAGGGATAGCCAAGGCTTGTCGTGCTATCGGGACATGTTATTCGAATATATCCGATTTTCCAAAAGCCAGGGAATACAATTTGAAGGCGCTAAGAATTCTTGAAGAATTAAAGGATAAGAAAGGGATTGCTGCTATTACCTGCAACATAGGTGTAGTTTACGCACACCAAGGCGATTATCCAAAAGCGTTGGAGTATTATTTCAAAGCCTTAAAACAGGATGAAGAAATAGGAAACAAAGTATATATGGGTAATGTTAACGGAAATATTGGTATTGTCTATCTTGACAATCGCAACTATTCTAAGGCACTGGAATATTTTAATAAAGCATTAAAAATAGGTGAGGAATTACGAAATAAAGACATCATAGGGGTCATGACAGCAAATATCAGCGACTGCTATATGCTAGTAGGCGATTACGAAAAGGGACTGGAATACAGTTTAGCAGCCTTGAAGATATTTGAAGAAACCGGAGACAAACAAAGGGTCATGATAGCGAACTTAAACATTGGCAATGCCTATCTGAAACAAAAAAATGATGCCCTGGCGATAGCATATACCCGGAACGCATACAAACTGGCAATAGATATTGACGACCAAATGTATGTTGCAATGGGATTGCTAAATATTGGCGAAATATATATTTCAAATCTGCAAGACACGATGACCAGACCAAAGAGGATTGGAAACTTGATGGAGTCAGGCGTCGACACTTATAAGCTAGATAGTAGAATGCCCCAAAGCAAGACTGCATTGCTTCATGATGGAATATATTACATGGAGAAAAGTTTAGCTGTAGCAAAAAATATTGGTGCAAAATTGATTATACAAGAAGCATACGAACGCCTTGCAGCGGCTTATACATTGAACGGTGATTACAAAAAGGCGCTGGAGGCATACGACAACCACCATGCCTTCAAGGACTCGATTTTCTCGCAAGACAACAAAGAGCAAATGGTAAAACTGGAAATGAAGGACCAGTATGGCCGCCAGCGGCTTACGGACAGCCTGAAAGCGGCGGAGAAGGCGAAAATTGCATTGATAACTCTGCAAAAACAAAAGACCTACACCTATTTCGGTATCGCGGGAATTATTTTGCTGATGGGTTTTTCGTTCTTCATAGTGAAAGAACGAGGAAAGTCGGAAGCTGCAAGAAAACAATCTGACGGGCTTTTGCTAAATATATTGCCAGAAGAAGTTGCAGAAGAACTGAAATCCACCGGCACCACCACCGCAAAACACTATGACCATGTAACTGTGCTCTTCACCGACTTCGTCAACTTCACACAGGCGGCAGAACAAATGGATGCACAGGGACTGATAGATGAACTGCACACCTGCTTCAAAATGTTTGATGAAATAACAGACAAGTACAACATTGAGAAAATAAAGACCATTGGCGATGCTTATTTGGCAGTATGCGGCTTGCCTACAGCTGACGTTAACCACGCGGAGAACATTGTGAAGGCTGCAAAAGAGATAACGATGTTTATGGAGGATAGGCTAGGGAAAATGGGTGTAGAGCGCACATTTCAAGTGCGAATAGGCATACACAGCGGCAGTGTGGTAGCGGGCATAGTGGGGGTAAAGAAATTCGCTTACGATATATGGGGTGATACTGTGAACACCGCAGCCCGCATGGAGCAGAATAGCGAAGCCGGCCGCATCAATATTTCAGAAACAACATATGATTTGGTGAAGGATAAATTCGCCTGCGAGTACCGTGGCGGAGTAGAAGTGAAGGGAAAGGGGGTGATGAAGATGTATTTTGTGGGGTGAACAGTGAAAAGCTGGAGCATCAAAAAAAACGATAAATAATGAAACGAATTCTGATCATACTACTAACTATTAGCTGTTCACTATTAACTATTCACTGTTCTGCCCAAAAGCAAGGACAAGAAAAGATAGACTCTATGCTTGCCGACATACCCAAACAAAAAGAAGACACCAATAATGTGATCCTGGAGTATAGCCTGTCGGGGGCATATAGTGTTGTCAATCCGGATGAAGGGATAAAATATGGCCGGCAGGCACTGGCACTTTCTACGAAACTGGGCTGGGAAAAAGGATTAGCATGGGCATATAATGCACTAGGTAATAATTACTTAGCCAAGGACGAGTACCAAAAAGCGCTGGAGTATTATATAATCGCTTCAAAAGCGTTTGAGAAAACGGGAGAGAAGAAGGGCATAGCGGCGGTTATTTGCAACATCGGGGTTATTTACAGGATTCAGGGAGACTATCCCAAAGCTTTGGAATATCTCTTTAAAGCCCTGAAGCTGGACGAGGAAGGTGGATACAAAAAATTCGCAGGAGTGGCTGCGGCATCTATTGCGACTGTATACTCTATAATGAAAGATTATCCGAATGAGCTAAAGTACCGGCTTATGTCTCTGGAGTACTATAAGGAGGCAAAGGATAAAGGTGGCATTGCGTATGCGACCGGAAATATTGGCATCACTTATTGTGATAGGCTCGAGGACTATCCGAAAGCACTGGAATATTTTTTAAAGGCACTAGAGCTGAGCGAAGAAGGTGGCAACCGTGCAAATACTGTTCAAATAACAAGCAATATCGGCAATGCCTATGAAAATCAGAAGAATTATATACAGGCAGCTGAGTATTTTCACAGAGCAGCAAAGCTAGCTGAGGAATTTGGGTCGAAAGACTATATTGGCAATTGCTTAAGGTGTATCGGCAGTCTTTACATCACCATGGCTATGGATTCGGCACTGGAAGAACATATGAGCATGTCTGCGTCGATTAAGCCTGTGAAAAATAGCGAACCAACATTGGGTAAGTACAAGCCACATGTATTGATACCTCGAACAAAAGCTGCACTTATTTCGGCCGGGATAGAATACCTGGAGCGGGGTATGGCCGGTGGCAGGGACTTTGCAGCAGCCAATGACTTGAGCAGTGGCCATCGTCTTCTGGGTAATGCATACCGGCTAAAAGGCGATTATAAAAAGGCCTATGAGGCATATGCCCTTTATTACGCCTCCAGGGACTCGCTGTTCTCACAAGAGAATAAAGAAGAGATACTGAAGATGGGCATGAAGAATGACTATGACCGCCAACGGCTAGCAGACAGCTTAAAGGTGGCGGAACGGGAAAAGATAGCTGCCATCAATTTGCAAAAACAAAAGAGTTACAAATACATGGGCATAGCGGGCATATTGCTGCTGATGGGTTTTTCGTTCTTCATAGTGAAAGAACGAGGAAAGTCGGAAGCTGCAAGAAAGCAATCTGACGGGCTTTTGCTAAATATACTACCGGAAGAAGTAGCTCAGGAGCTTAAATCAACCGGTACCACCACCGCCAAACACTACGATAATGTAACCGTACTCTTCACCGACTTTGTGAACTTCACCCAGGCTGGGGAAAACATGAGCCCGCAAAATCTGATAGATGAGCTGCACACCTGCTTCAAGGCGTTTGATGAGATAACAGGCAAGTACAACATTGAGAAAATAAAGACCATAGGCGATGCTTATTTGGCAGTATGCGGCTTGCCCACAGCTGACGTTAAACACGCGGAGAACATTGTGAAGGCTGCAAAAGAGATAACGATGTTTATGGAGGATAGGCTGGGCAAAATGGGTGTAGAGCGCACATTTCAAGTGCGAATAGGCATACACAGCGGCAGCGTGGTAGCAGGCATAGTGGGCGTAAAGAAATTCGCCTACGATATATGGGGTGATACAGTGAACACTGCAGCGCGTATGGAGCAGAGCAGCGAGGAAGGAAAAATAAATATCTCGGAGACTACTTATGCGCTGGTGAAAGATAAATTTAATTGTGAGTATAGGGGTGAGGTAAAAGTGAAGGGGAAGGGGGTGATGAAGATGTATTTTGTGGGGTGAATAGTGAACGGTGTATAATTAGGAGTTGCAACCTCACTATTAATTATTAACTATATATTGTACTTTGTTCTCAAATCCCCCTGGTTATGAAACGAGTACTATTTTTTACAGCATTGCTGGCCACACTCGGTGGCAGCCCCCTTTATGCCCGGCTAAAGGGGCAGGCAAAACTTGACTCCTTGCTCAAAGAGCTGCCACGGCAAAAGGAGGATTCCAACAAAGTTAAGCTGATGGACATAATATCCTATAGATTGAGAGGAACTGATGTGCCACGGGCTATGACTATGGATAAGGAAGCATATGCCCTTTCTAAAAAAATCAATTATAAGTATGGGATTGCCCGTTCATTGAATGCCCTTGGAGTTGGAAATTATTTTCTGGAAAATTATTCCGAGGCAATCATACACTGGCAGCAGGCAAAAGATGTCTACCAGGAAATTGGAGACCTAAGAGGGGTAGCCAGTGCGCTTAGCAACATTGGGGCGGTATATTTCAACCAGAGCGAATATACTAAGGCAATGTCTCTCTATCTGGAGGCACTTAGAATAGCAGAAAAAACAGGAGATACCCTAAGAATCGCAACTGTGTGGCAAAATATCGGGGCGATACACAACGAAAAGCAAGACCATGGGTTGGCTATAGAGGCATTCAAAAAAGCCTTACCATTATTTAAGGCCCGTAAAAATCGGGAAGGTGTAGGAGCAGCCTATTTAAATCTTGGAGAAGCCTACGCGGGACAAAAGGATTCTATCAATGCGAGCATTAACCTGGAAGAGGCACTAAAATATTCAAGTGGCACAAACTACTATGTTGGGGCGCTTCGTACGATGGGCGATTTTAAATTGCAGACTGCTACTATCCATGAAGCGTTATTTTATTTAGACTCGGCATACAAAATGGCGCTCAAGGCGGAAGACAATTTTGAACTTGCGAGAATTGTAAATACAATTGCAGGTGCCTATGAAAAACAGGGTAACCTGCAGAAGGCCTTAACGTATTATGAGCAGGGAAAAAGCCTATCCCAAATTTCAAAATCAGACGCTGAATTAGCCGTTTCCGCCCGGGGCTTAGTAAAAATATATGCTGAAAGAAAAGATTATAAACGTGCTTTTGACAATCAGCAAATATTGGAAGGTGCCAAGGACAGCCTTTACAATGTAGAGTCTGATAAAAAAAACAACCGGATGTTGTTCAATTTCGATCTTGAAAAGAAAGAAAATGAAATTGCATTGCTTGTTAAGAATAAGGAAATTCAACGGCTGGAGGTTGTAAAGCAAAAGGGAATACGAAATGGGTTTATTGGAGGGTTTGCCGTGGTGTTATTATTTGCCGTGGTATTCTTTGGCCAGCGCAATAAGATAAAAGCCGGCAAGAAACAAAGCGACGAACTGCTGCTCAACATTCTGCCCGCCGAAGTAGCCGAAGAGCTAAAAGCAAAAGGCAGCGCCGAAGCAAAACTGATAGATGACGTAACCGTACTCTTCACAGACTTTAAAGGCTTTACCCAACTATCCGAAAAACTGACAGCCAAAGAATTGGTAGGGGAAATAAACACCTGCTTCTCGGCCTTCGATAACATTATGCAGAAGCATGGTGTAGAAAAAATAAAGACTATAGGCGATGCCTACATGGCAGCAGGTGGCCTGCCCACACCCAATAGCACACATGCTTTGGATGTAGTAAAAGCCGCCCTGGAAATACAGGATTTCATGCACCGGCATAAGGAAGAGCGGGAAGCTGCAGGCAAGTTGTTTTTCGAGATAAGGATAGGCGTGCACACCGGGCCTGTGGTAGCAGGTATAGTAGGCATCAAGAAATTTGCCTACGACATATGGGGCGATACGGTGAACACTGCCAGCCGCATGGAAAGCAGCGGCACTGTGGGGAAAGTAAATATCTCCGGAACAACCTACGAACTGGTGAAGGATAAATTCAACTGCGAGTATAGGGGTGAGGTGGAAGCGAAAGGTAAGGGGGTGATGAAGATGTATTTTGTGGGGTAACCGTTCATTTCCGGAACTATTCATTACCTTACCCTTCAATCACTGCTACACACTGGTAATTCATATTGCTCTAAGGTGCTCTATCATCCTTTCAAGAATGGAGCGCCTTCTTTTTTTCACGCATAAAACAGAGCATATGAGATACATAATCAAAGCCACACTCCTGCT
This sequence comes from Taibaiella sp., assembly GCA_021740995.1. Classification (GTDB taxonomy): domain Bacteria; phylum Bacteroidota; class Bacteroidia; order Chitinophagales; family Chitinophagaceae; genus Nemorincola. Next base: position 102,457 of record JAIOYR010000002.1, on the reverse strand, counting down.
GTTATTGCAAACACTAAGCGCAGGTAATCTACACGCCAGGTTAGAGGGGCAGGCACGGCTAGACTCCCTGATCAAGGAACTACCCCGCCAAAAGGAAGACACTAACAAGGCGAAATTGCTGAAACTTTTGTCGGCTAGTTATCGTTCAATCTCCTCCGATGAAGTGATCAAATACGGTCGGCATAGCCTGGAATTGGCTACGAAGCTGAACTGGAAAAAAGGGATAGCAGAGGGTTATCATAACCTGGGGATTAATTATTATTATATATCCGATTATCCGAAAGCGTTTGAATGTGATTTGAAGGCATTAAAAATGTATGAAGAGATTGGGAATAAGAAAGGTATTGCAGCTATCACCTGCAACATCAGCATGATTTACTATGCCCAAAGAGATTATCCTAAAGCGTTGGAATATCTCTTTAAGGCCTTAAAGCTGGATGAAGACGGCGGCTATAAGGAATATGCGGCAAATGTCACCAACAACATCGGCCTTATGTACAATCTCCAAAAAGATTACTCGAAAGCGTTGGAATATGCTTTGAAGGCATTAAAAATGTATGAAGAGATTGGGGGGAATAAGTTAGGTATTGCAGCTATCACCTGCAACATCGGCCTGATTTACTATGACCAGAAGAACTACATAATGGCAGTTGAGTACTACCAAAGAGACTTAAAGATGGAGCAGGAGATTGGTAATAAGAGCGGTGCTGGAATTGCCTTATGTAATATCGGCGCTACATACCTTGATATGGTCAATGATACAACTACAAAGGGGAGTAGTGTTACAACCACTACTGAGCTTCCATATTCTAAGTTTGAGCCGACGGTGACCATCCCCAAAGGAAAAGCAGCGTTACTTGCTGGTGCGATAGATTATTTACAACGAGCACTGTTAATCGACAAGGAGATCAAAGCCCTTAGTCAGATGCAGCAAAGTTACCGATTACTATCAGAAGCCTACAAGCTAAAGGAGGACTACAAGCAGGCTATGGAATATCAGGCTAATTACCAGGCACTTAAAGACTCAATATATTCACAGGATAACAAGGAGCAGATAGTAAAACTGGAGATGAATGACCAGTATGGCCGCCAGCGCCTTACGGATAGCTTAAAGACGGAAGCGAGGGAAAAGATAAGTGCCCTACAGCTACAGAAGCAAAGGACGTACACCTACCTGGGTATGGCAGGCATACTGCTACTGGCAGGGTTTTCGTTTTTTATTGTAAAGGAAAGAGGTAAGTCGGAAACGGCCAGGAAGCAATCAGATAGCCTGCTGCTGAACATACTGCCGGGGGAAGTGGCCGAAGAATTGAAAACGACAGGCACGACAACGGCAAAACACTACGATGACGTGACGGTGCTCTTCACTGACTTTGTGAACTTCACCCAGGCAGGAGAAAACATGAGCCCACAGGGGCTGATAGACGAGCTGCATGAGTGCTTCAAGATGTTTGATGAGATAACAGGCAAGTATAACATTGAAAAAATAAAAACAATTGGCGATGCCTACCTCGCCGTTTGCGGCCTACCTACTGCAGACCCTAAACACGCCGAGAACGTTGTAAGGGCAGCCACAGAAATAAATGCCTTTATGCAAGACCGCCTGGGAAAACTGGGCAGTGACCGCACCTTCGCGATACGTATTGGCATACATAGCGGCAGTGTGGTAGCGGGTATAGTGGGCGTAAAGAAATTCGCCTACGATATATGGGGCGATACCGTAAACACTGCAGCACGTATGGAGCAGCACGGGGAGGCAGGGCGTATCAATATATCTGAAACTACGTATGAATTGGTGAAAGATAAATTCTCTTGTGAGTACCGTGGCAAGGTGAAAGTGAAGGGTAAGGGGGTGATGAAGATGTATTTTGTCAGTTAATGGTCTCGTTTATTAGCTGAGCTTTATATCTGGTTCGATGTTTTGTCCATAAGTGTACAACAGGTGCATTCGGTGCCGTAACAGCCAAACCAGGCTGCTATGATGGCACCTTTCGCGTGACTGATGAAACCGGCACACCTTTAAAGTCGGCTATCATCTAATGTATCACTAGTTTCCTTGTGGCTATTGGAAGTCCCTCCATTTGAAACTCCAAAAAGTAAGTACCCACAGCCAACGATGGCATGCGAATGAGCAGGGTGTTGTCGCCCGCCCTTACATTTTCTGAAAACTGAATCAGTTTTTCACCCAATATATTCGTAACAGAACAGGTAATAACATTCGCCTTTTTATAGGGCACATGTATATTTATCTTTGTCCATTCTCTGGCTGGGTTCGGATACAAGTCAGATAGCACCCACTTAGCCGCACCTCCCGAAATGGGTGATGAACTATAGGAAGTAGTGTCGTTATTAACGATGATATACTGGCTATTAAATACGGTATCCCCTGTGATCGATTTCCACGTGAGCTTGCTGCCCGCAGCCGCATACCATAAAGTAGCCGCGCTATCCAGTTCTGTACTCCATGTATTGCCAAAATCCCCTGTTGCTCTCTTGTACAACCTAAAGTCACCGGCATTGTAGCCCGCATAACCTATATTGAGCCTACTGAAAACCGTACTGTCGGGCCTCGTAATGGTAGTATTGGGGCCATAGTTGTTAATGACAAAATAGCCGGGCACTGCGGGGCGGCTATCAGGCCTCGTATCGGGTCCGCTGAGTAAGTGAAATGCAACAACTTCGCCGTTAGGGTATGCTCCGCCCGCCGACAGATGAAGGTCTACATCGGCAGTGGAAAAACTATTAAGCCCAGCACTGTTTACCATCGGCTTCCTGACTACCCTTCCTGTAGCCACAGGCGCAGTAGAGGTTACAATATTTGCTGCCGGAACAAAGGAGTTAAAGTTGCTGCGTACATCATACAGGCTGCCACTTAACAGATCGTACTGATTGAACTGAAAATACTTTATAAGACCTGTTTCCGTAAAAGGATCAGTGATAAGGTGCATCTTTTCCCTTACCTCGTTCTGGCTAAGGGTGTAATTGTAAAACTTCACCTCTTCTATTTTTCCCCTGTACTTAGACCCCTGTCCGTTATGCACGTCCAGATTTGTCTGAAACGGAGTCTGCGACAAGTCTATTACAGGCATTGGCCCATTGTTCACAGTGTCTGCTACTCCATTGAGATAGAGCACTACTCCCGAAGGGCTGTAGGTGAGCACCACAAAATTCCATTTGGTACTATCACACACCAGATTGCTGGTGTTCGTGTAGTTTACAATACTGTCTGTATAACAAAGTATCAAATTAGGCGTATATCCATTAAACTTAAACCCCAGCCCGAATCCATAACTGGCGGACCCCGGGTAGCGAGGATGGCCCACAATTTGTGAAAAACTACTTTGTTTTCCCGCAGGCTGTATCCAACAGGATATGGAAAAGGTGTTACTATTGATGTTGGCCACACCCAAATTCACCGTCTGCGATGTGCCATTTAGCTGCAGGCACTTACCTGCTGTAGTATCCGGCCTGCAATTGTCGTCCGAAACCGTGATCATACCCGTAATATTCCGTGTATGGGTTTGAGCGAGCGCATTGGTAACAGTTAACGATACATTGTAACTGCCCGGCCCCGGATACACAACCTGAGGCCTTAAGGCAGAGGTGCTGCTCACCCATAGCGCTCCCGGGAAACTCCATACCCGTGTGGCTCCTGCATAGTCATACATGGAGTAATCAAAAAAGTTAACAGTATCTCTGGCACAACCAACGAACTGTCTGTCGGCCATTGGTTGTGCTACCGGTGCCCCTGTTGCGTAGAGGGGAGACTCCCACACACTGCAGTTTCCTGCCAGGCGCATCTTGCTATCCCTGTAAAACAGAAGCGCACCTACCCTTGCATCAAGGCTTGCGGGCAGCCCTGTGCTGAAATCTATCCAGTCGCTCATGGTATTATCCCTGTAGTAAACTTTTGCCGGCCTTGCATTGGTGATGGCATAAACACCACTATTGGTGCCGCCGTGAAACTGCAGGAAAGCCACCTTTTTATTATTGAGCATTGTGCCTGTTATATTAGTCCAGGATGCGCCACCATCCAGCGATTTGAATACTTTGTTAGCGGCAGTGCCATTAGCCATGCAGAGGTAAACTTCCTGCTCATTCAGGGGGTTAACGACTATATCTGAATTGTAATTCTGCCAGGTTGCAGGTAGTGTCAGTGTAGTCCAGGTAGTACCGGCATCTATCGTTTTGTAAACACCGTTCGTGGCACACAGGTATATCACTGAGGGATTGCTCCGGGCAACATCAAATCGCCAAACTTTATTGCCACTCCCGAAATTATGAAGCGCAGTATAGGAGAATCCCCGGTTTGATGATTTCCACAAGATGCTGTCTTTTCCGAGATAGAATACATTTGAGTATCTGGGGTCTATAACCAGCTTGCTGGAAAACTGCCCATAATAATCGTCTTGCGGCCATAGAGAGTTAGGAACATTCGGGGCAGAATACTGAACCGGACCGGCCAGTGCTGCTGGCACTATTACATTGCCTATATCCCTGAAACCTGCAGTCTGGCTATACCCGTGATACACATGTCCTGTAGCATCTTCTCCGCCGCCCAGCGATAGCGACTTACCACCGCCATAAAGGTCATAAATAGCCGTGTTTCCGTTGTGGTATCTCCCGCCCACTACTATGTCTTCGTCCCACCCTTGCCCGAAGCCCCAGAACTCGGAGCTGCGCAACCCATTATTACGCACAGACCAGTTGGACAGATTGGTAAAAAAATCACTTGAATAGTTTACCCCACCATCAGTTGCCAAATAAGCGTCGCTGCCAAGTGCTACTGCCTGTTGCAGGTCGGGATGCAAGCCAAATGGACCTGCATAACCGCCCAATGGAGAAAAGTTAAAGCCACCGTCTGTAGATTTGTAAGTGGTGGTGGTGCCTACTATAACATGGTTTGCATTGAAAGGTGATACCACCAGACTCAGATCATAAAAGCCTTGTCCATTCGACATCCCTAATCCCACAGTAACAGAACTGCCGGTCAGTCCGGTAGCGGTAGAGGTGGCGGTGATCGCCCAGGTTTCGCCACTGTTGATACTTCTGATAACAACCGGCGGTACAGAAGCGCCAATGTTTACACAATACACATAGCTACTGTTGGCCGCAGTTACACCCAAGCGTGCACCAGAGGTCGTTGTAGCGCTGACGGCACCAGTTACAACAGTAAAGCTTGCTCCACCATTTACCGAACGGAGCAATACGAGCATATTTGCTGCAGTAGACCCTACTGCATATACTGTATCAGGACCACCCGGGTTAAGCACCAGGTCATATAGTGTGCCGCTAACGGTACTGCCCGAGGCCATAGTCCACGTGGTTCCTGCATTATCGCTGTAATAGATAGCGGTGGCACCGGCTATGAATACCCTGCCTGTATTTCGGTTTATCGCAATTGCATTACCTCCACCGCCTGTATAGGCACTTAAAACAGACCAGGTAAGCCCACCGGTGGTGGTTTTAAGAAGTGCGCTTGCAGATCCATCATAAGTGTACACAATATTCTCGTTAAATGGATCTACGGCAATTGACTTTGAGCCGCAACTGGTAAGTGTTTCGCTGACTGATACCCAGTTCAGCCCTTTGTCTGCGGACCTGAAAAAAGTGCCTGGTTCACTGCCGGCATATAATACCGACGGGTTTGATGGCGCAATCGCGATACAGTAGATATTTGCCTGGTAATTCTTCAATGCTCCTGTTCCTGCATTGTAAGTCTGACTTGGACCCAGCAACGTCCAGTTGGCAGGAGCAGTTGTTTTTTGGGCTGTGTTTTCCGGTGCTGCCACCTGATGTTGCTCTATAGATTTTATCAGTTGCTGTCTTGCATAGTCGGGGTCGTATTTTATGCTTCCATCTGGCTGAACAAAAGGAGCAAGTTGGTTTCTCCAGCGTATGTACGCATTGATATAAGGGTCTTCGTAAAATGAAAGCGCGCCCTCCTCACCACTTACTCTTTGTGGTGTGGCTTCCAACTTATACAATTCTATTAGCGAATCTATTTTATAAAGGTTTGGATTTTGCCAGTCAGTTTGTTTCACCCAGGATGGCATGGGTATATCGCCCGGCAGATGAAAGGGGTTTTCCTTTTGCCCGTATACCTTGGGTGTGACCGATAGTGCAAACACACTGACAACAATAATGAATAACAAGAATCTCTTTACGTGGCATTTACTCATAGTTAAAGTATTGGTTGTCAACATGTGCAATAAAGGTAAGAAATTATTCTTTGTTTTTCCAGACACCGAATATCATCAGGAACCGTAAATCATTATAGGCAACAACAGCGATATTCTTTGATTATGCAGATAACTAAATACTATTTGCTCGTTGGTGAGCAATATACGGGTCTACGAACTCATTCTATTTTTCACCATTCTGAGCTGGAGCCAATTTAATTCTTCTCTGAGAACGGGTATTATGGTCCGTTCCGGCTACGCTTCTTAATTCGGGGTAAATTCTGGTTATAAAGATGTCTTATACATCGCCCCGCGTAGCCACAGTCTGGTGAGACTGCCTGAATACCCTTAATTCCTCAACGGCTTGCCTGACACCAGTATACTCTGCAGCCGCTCCAATGTTTTCTTTTGTCCGCAGAGGCTCAGGAATGCTTCGCGCTCTATATCCAGCAGGTATTGCTCGGTAACGGTTGTAGCCTGCGATAGGTCTCCTCCACACATTACATAAGCCAGTTTTTCGGCTATGAGCTTGTCGTGGTCTGATATGTAAGCACCACGCCACATGGCATGTATGCCCGATAGCAAACCACCCAAACCACCACGTCCCTGTACTTTTACATCATTGCGTGGTGTGGGTTGTATGTAGCCCTGCTCCCATAAGGAAAGCACTTTTCGTTTTGCATCAGCAATGCGCCTGTCTGGGTTTACGGATATACTATCGAAGCCCGGGCGAAGTACAAAGTTTTCGAATGCCTCGTGTGCGGATGTGGACACTTTTGCTGTACCTACATTGATGAACAGCTGCTGCAAATAATTGGTTTCTATGTCTTCCTTTATATTGCGGTCGCCGGCACGCAGTGCCATTTCTTTGGTGCCACCACCACCTGGAATGAGCCCTACACCTACCTCTACCAGGCCTATGTAACTTTCGGCTGCAGCCTGTACCGCATCGGCATGCAGGCACATCTCGCAGCCGCCACCCAGCGTGAGCCCATGAGGTGCCACTACTACCGGAATGCTACTATACCTCATGCGCATGGTGGTAGACTGAAACATACGGATAGCCATATCCAGCTCGTCGTACTCCTGCTCAGCCGCGTACATAAATATCAAGCCCACATTGGCACCTGCACTGAAGTTGGGACCGCTGTTGGCAATTACTAACCCTTTGTATTTTTCTTCTGCAATAGCTATTGCTTTCTGCACGCCTTCGAGTACCTCGCCGCCTATAGTGTTCATCTTGGTGTTCCAGCTCAGGGCCACTACATCATCTCCTATATCGCGCAGCTTGCAGGCACTGTTTTTCCATACTGTTTTTTCATCCAGTTGCTCCAGGTATATGAACGTACCAGCACCGGGCATGGGCTGGTAAGCTACTGTACGCTGGTCATAGTAATAGCGGTGTCCGTTTTCTGTTTTGTAAAAGGTTGTAAACCCTTTATCCAGCATCTGCTGTACCCATGGTGCCACCTGTATACCTGCAGTGGTCATGTGCTCCAGCACGATCTTTACGCCCAGTGCATCCCAGCTTTCATAAGCGCCTATTTCCCAGCCAAAGCCCGCTTTGAGGGCAGCGTCTATTTTATACAGTTCATCGCTTATCTCGGGTACTCTGTTGGAGATATAGGCAAACAGCAGATGATGAAATTGTTTGTAAAATTCACCTGCTTTGTCGGTGCCATTGTAGAGTATGTTCAGTCGTTTAGCAAGGTTGTCTACCGGCTTTGCGGCTTCAATAGTTGCATACTTTGTTTTTGTTTTGGGGCCATACTCCATTGTCTGCAGGTTCAGCGTCAGTATATCTGGTTTGCTGCCTTTGGCGGCTGGCATTTTCTTATAAAACCCTTGTCCTGTTTTATCTCCCAGCCATTTGTTTTCTAGCATCGTAGCTACAAATGGGGGCAGCGCAAAAATTTCTTTTGCCTCATCATTGGGTACATTAGCAGGCAGTGCTTTGGCTACCAGCGCCAGTGTATCGAGACCCACAACATCACCTGTGCGGAATGTTGCGGACTTGGGCCTGCCCATGATAGTACCGGTAAGTGCATCAACCTCATCTACAGACATCCCCAGCGACTGCATGACCTTGAATACTGCCATGAACCCAAATACGCCTACACGGTTGGCTATAAATGCAGGAGTGTCTTTGCATATCACAGTGGTCTTGCCCAGAAAACGGCTGCCGTAGTCTGCCAGAAAATCCATTACCTCCTGCCGGGTATCTGGGCCGGGTATCAGCTCCAGCAGCCGCAGATAGCGTGGCGGATTGAAAAAGTGTGTACCACAAAAATGCCGTCTGAAGTCTTCGCTGCGCCCCTCATTCATCAGGTGTATGGGTATGCCTGATGTGTTAGATGTAATCAAGCTGCCGGGCTTGCGGTAACGCTCTATCTGTGCAAATATTTTTTGTTTTATGTCCAGCCGCTCCACCACCACTTCTACTATCCAGTCGCAGGAGGCTATTTGAGGCAGGTCGTCGTCTATATTACCTGTGCGGATGAGGGCAGCTACGGCTTTTGTATATACAGCAGATGGTTTGCTTTTGAGGGTAGCCTGCAGGGCATCATTGACCATACGGTTACGTACCTGCTTATCTGCCAGGGTCAATCCTTTTGCGGCTTCGGCTTCAGTAAGAGCAGAAGGTACTATATCCAGCAGCAGCACCTGCACGCCTATTCCGGCAAAATGACATGCAATGCGTGACCCCATCACCCCACTGCCTATCACGGCTACATTACGAATACTTCTGTTCATGGCTTTGCTGCTGTTTACAGCATGTAAGTTACGGATTTCCCATTGCAGGGCAATATGCAATACAGCAAAATAATACGCCAATTTGATAGAACCGCAGGCGCTGTGAGATTTTACCACAAAGGTCACGAAGAACACAAAGAGCGTTATATCAATATTTTAACCGCTGAGACGCGGAGACGCAAAGAGGTTTTGCCATGAGGAGCATGAAGTACACAAAGTTTGTGTTGCGAAAAAGCCAGGAGGTATAAAACAGACGCCCCAAACTATCCTGGGCTTTCTGACGAGTTATCATTGAAAAAGAAAAAACCGGATACAACGTGTGTTTGCATCCGGTTTTTATATATTTGTTGGAGAATATCTTATTCAGCCTCTGCTACTACTTCTTTTACTTCCGGTATCATGCGTTTCATCATGCCTTCTATACCTGTTTTCAGGGTTATCATAGACGAGGGGCAGCCGGAGCAGGAGCCCTGCAGCATCAGCGTTACAGTGCCATTGTCAAAACCTTTGAAGCTGATGGCTCCGCCATCCATCTCCACTGCAGGTTTCACATAGTTTTCCAGCAGTTCTTTTATACGCACTACTACATCAGTATCGTCGGCACTTACCGTGTTAGTGTCTTTAGGCGTTACTACCTGATCTTCGTTTATTACTGCACGACCATCTTCGAGATATTCTTTCAGAAACTGCCTTACAGACGGTATTACATCGTCCCAGTTGGTTTCGGGAGTTTTGGAGAGTGTAACGAAGTTGCTGGCTATAAACACACTCCTGATAAAAGGGAATGCAAACAACTCCTTGGCAAGCGGTGAAGGGCCGGCTACAGATTCTTCAGGGAAATCTATGCTCTTGCCCGGATATAGAAGTTTGTTAGCTACAAACTTCATTGTTTCCGGGTTAGGAGTCATTTCCGTATATATACTTACTATTGTATTTCCTGTCTTAAGCATTGTGTACTATTTGGCACAAAAATACTGAAATATTATGGTACGCAGAATTGTTTAAAATGATACTGATAGTGAATAAGTTGATACTGTAAACACAAAAAAGCAGGACTATTCAGCTATTTCTTCTTTCAGTACCCACTTTTTCTCATTCAGGTGGGTTACGGTTACTTCTATATCATAGCGTGCTTTGAGGTGCATAGCCAGTTGGTTGGCAGCATAGACAGAGCGGTGCTGACCACCGGTGCAGCCAAAGGATATACTCAGTTGCTCGAAACCCCGTGTTATATAGTCATCTACGTTTATGGCTACAAGCGCGTATACATGATTCATAAAGTCTGGCATCTTGGTTTCCCGCTCCAGAAACTGGCGCACCATCTCATCGTTGCCGGTAAGGTGCTTGTAAGCGGCATATCTGCCGGGGTTAAGTATGCCTCTGCAATCGAAGACAAAACCGCCACCATGAGGGCTTGCTGTTTTGGGTATACCTGCTTTGTAAGAGAAGCTGCATATCTGCACTTCCAGCTTATGCTCTTTATTACCAGCCACGGTAGCATACTTGTCCTGCATCTCCCGCGAGGATATTTTTTCCAGGAGCGACCTAAGCTCGGGATAGGCGGGAGCCTGCGGGTGGTTTGACAGGAAGGAGTCCAGATTTTTTAATGCCGGGCCTATACTGGTGATGAAGTGTGCTTTGTGCTGCAGCAAACCCCTGAACCCATAAGAGCCCAATACCTGCAGCAACCTTACCAGCACAAACTGCACATAACCGCGGCGAAAATGTATTTCGTCCATACGAGGCACATGCAGGTCTGCCAGGCTGCTGATGTAGCCATTGAGCAGATCCTCTTTCCATGGCTCAGGTAGCTGCGCCCTTGCCTGCCATAGCAGCGATGCAATATCGTATTGTGGCGGGCCCTGCATACAGCCCTGAAAGTCTATAAAGAAAATCTTGCCTTCATGCACCATGATGTTTCGGCTCTGAAAGTCTCGGTACATAAGGGTTTGGGGTTGCACGCGCCCCAGGTCTTTACTTAGCAACTCCATTTCGCTGATTAGCAACGAGCGGTCGTAGGGCACACCTTGCAGGTCGGCAAAATAATATTTGAAGTAAAGCAGATCAGACATGATTGCTTTTTCATCAAATTGTTTGGAGGCAAAACACTGTTTATAGTCTGCCTCTCTGCCGGCTATCCATTGCACTTTCGCCAATTGGGTCAGTGCTTTGTGGTATAGCTTACGTATAGGCTCTGTATAGCCGTCTTTTATGACCATATCAAAGAGGGAGGTCTTGCCAAGATCCTGCTGCAGATAGGCTCTGCGGTCTTTGTTTATCTTGAAAATTTCGGGAACATTTATCTGGTGTTTCCTTAATAGCTCAGTGAAATAGAAATAGGTATTATTTTCAGCAATATTTGTATTATAGGTACCTATGGCAATGGTTTTGCCACAGGTAATCCGGTAATAACGGCGGTCTGAGCCCGATACAGCAAGCGCTTCTATAGTTTCGGGTTTTTTCTCAAAATGCTCTTCAAAAAGTTTTTCCAGAATGGCAGTTACCTGTACGGTAGATTTACTAGGAGTCATGTTCGTTTCGAGGATAATCAAATAAAAATACTGTTCTGTTTACTATCGCAAAGTCTTCCCATCCGTTCGCTTCAAAGTGTACACCCACCATTCCGCAGGTAGGCATATTGCCAGTGCAAAACTGGGGCGATAGCTGGTTTACAAACTCTGTGATACCTGGATTGTGTGCAATAATAAATACAGTTTTCAAGGTATCGTCAATCTCACAAATCAGCTCTTCAAAAACAGAAGATACACAATGATACAATTTTTCTTCCCATTTCACGCTGTTAAAGTCATAACCGGTAGCCGCAGCGATGTGTTTTGCAGTCTGGCGGGTGCGTTTTGCGGTGCTCGAAATGATAAGATCGGGTTTAATTCCTGCATTATTTAATCTCAGACCCATCATAGGTGCATCGTGTTGCCCGCGATCGTTGAGTGGTCTGTCAAAATCGCTTTGCATGGGGTTTGCCCAGCTCGATTTTGCATGTCTGATCATTACAAGTGTTTTTTTCATAATATGCCATAGATGCACTTTCAATAGAAAATGCGAGCTACAAAATTAATAAATTGCTCACTCAGTTAAATTATAGAATTCCCACTATCTTTGTGATTCCTAACTATGAATTGTATGGTGCAACATGTAACTGAAGGAGTGAGTGTTATGGTAGAGACTTTTTACCAACCCACCCAATCCAATTCACTGAAATTCGAGCATGTTTTTGCTTATCGCATTACTATTGATAATCTCACCATTTACCCGGTGAAGCTCATAAGCAGACACTGGCACATAATAGATAGTAATGGTACACACAGAGAGGTAGAGGGAGAAGGAGTAGTGGGTCAGCAGCCGGTGATACAGCCCGGAGATAGTTACCAGTATACTTCCGGTGTCAATATATTTAGCGAAATAGGTAAAATGTATGGTACCTACCTGATGGAAAACCTCTTTAACAAGAAGAAACTCAATGTTGCCATTCCTGAATTTAATCTGGTAGTACCCGCCAAGCTGAATTAAAAGCCTTACCGCCCTACCTCTTTCATACACAGCAGGTACTTGCCCAGCACATCAAATTCTATATTTACTACACTGCCGCTCTCTATGTTGTGAAAGTTGGTATGTGTGTAAGTGTATGGAATGATGGTAACCGTGCACTCATCATTACCTGTATTGAAGACAGTAAGACTTACACCATTGATGCAAATAGACCCTTTTTCTATAATCAATGCAGCATAACGCTGCGGAAAACGAAAACGGAACAACCAACTGCCATCAAGGGTTTGTTTTTCTATGCAGGTGGCTACCGCATCTACATGCCCCTGCACAAAATGCCCATCTAGCCGGTCGCCTAATTTCAGAGATCGTTCTATGTTTATCTTATCTCCTTTTGCCCAGGTACCCAAATTGGTTTTTGCCAGTGTTTCAGCTACTGCAGTCACGGTGTATGTATTACCCGAAATCGCCACCACAGTGAGGCAAACACCATTGTGTGCTACACTCTGGTCTATTTTCAAGGCTGGTGTAAGCGGGCTCTCCATAGTGAAGTGAATATTTGACCCTTCATGAGCAACCGCATACACAGTTGCCATTGATTCTATAATTCCTGTAAACATGCTGTTTGTGGCTATTTTTTAATGGCTCTGCCAGTACGTGTAGTAGCTCCGGTATCGCTCCTGATATAGAGTGCTACGTAAATGAGTGTACTATCTACCTTGTCTCGGGTGAAAGTGCCGGTAACTGTATCCTGATTGCGGCAAAAGAACTGACCCGGATAGATAGTAAGCGAATCGCCTACAGTGGTATCGACCGTAGCCAGATAGGTAGCACCTGCAGTGAGTATGAGTTGCTGCCCTGATGGGCACAAGCCGCTGATGCCTATTTGTGTACTCGATATTTTTGATATCGTTATATTCATCGAGTCTGCAGCGAGGTATAGCTCTGACTGAGTCTGATAAGTAGTATCTTTATAAATATAATTTCCGGCAAAAAGGTCGGATGGGTAGTAGCAAACAGAGTTGTCCGGCTTGCCTGGATATCCCCAATTGTAGTTTACTGCGTCCGGGTCATTGCAATAGGGATTATTGATGCGGGGGTCATTTACAGGAGCAGGGTCAACCCATTTCTTGCAGGAAACGGCAAACCCAAGCAGGCATATAACTGACAGGATAATTATTGTTGTATAACGCATATCTCTATAATGAAATTCAACCCGATATTATCATAACGGATTTTTATCAAAATTATTCAAAATATACGTGAAAGCGGGCAACAATTTTTTTGCTACATCTGGTTATTCTTTACTGACCCATAATACTAACGCCTTATTCTACTGGTTTGCCACTACCTGTCCATTTGCTGATGCCGCCATCCATATTGTAAATTTCGCGGAAACCAATACCTTCCATTTTGCCGGCAGCTGAGGAGCTTCGCCCTCCGGAGCGGCAATACACCATCACGGTTTTAGATTTGTCGAGTTTGCCAATTCTGTCTGCAAAGTCTGATGAATAAATATCAATATTCACCGCCCCTTTCAGATGTCCTTCGGCAAACTCCGCCGGAGTGCGGACATCTACCAACTGGGCACCAGGATTAGCTGCAATTTTAGCAGCAAACTCATCGGTAGAAATGGTGTTGTTTATGGTAGCCGCTGTATTCTGCGATTGCTGTTTGTTGTTTCCGGTGCTTTGGCACGATGCAATATTGACGCCAAGCGAAAAGAGCATGACTGAGATGATTTGTTTCATAATAAATTGTCTTGTTTTTACTGCTTAGCTATATTGTTCAACTATTTTCTTGAGATGGTTTGCCTGTAGCACACCCGATTGCCGCCACAGCACCTCTCCTTGTTTGAAAAGGATAAGTGTGGGCACGCCGGATATATTGTACGCATTGGCCAATGTCGGGTTCTTGTCCACATCAATTTTAAGAATCGTAGCGGCATCGCCGATCGATTCTTTTAATTGTTTAAGTATGGGGGCCATCATTTTGCAGGGGCCACACCACTCTGCAGAGAAGTCGACCAGCACGGGTTTCTCGTTATTTATAAGCTCTGAAAATGGTTTGTTTTGCATTGTTCTGTTATTTTATTTCTTCGTATTCAATAGGTGTATCGATAGTTATCCCTGGTTTAGTAGGTTTTGCAGCCGGAGCGCAGCCCTGTGTGCCGCAGCAGCCTGTATCTGTTATGGCCTGATAGAGGAAGAAAGAACTGAACAGGGCCAGCATCCAATCTTTACTTTGAAAAGCCATTATCAAAATAGCAAGGCCTATTCCACCTCTTATGATTCTTATCATATGCCAGTTGGTAAACAGGCGCTCTTTAAATGTACTCATTTTTCAAATTTTTTAAGGTTAAACCAACTACCTCCATTGTAAACTTCTTTGTAACCATTGGCCAGCAACAAAGAACGGGCACTACTGCTTCTCATACCCGATGCGCAACAGGTAATAATTGGCTTGTCTTTTTTGATTTTAGATAACTGCCCGCTGAGGTTTGCAAGCGGTATATTTAGTGACCCCTTTACGGCGCCACCTGCATATTCGGCAGGGGTACGCACATCAATAATTATGCCTCCGTTAGCCATTACATTACTCAGGTCGACTTTGGGTCCAATACCCAATAATTTTTTTATTAAACTTATCATTTGATTAATTGTTTTTAAGATTATTTACTACCAGCCACGATCCGCCGTTGCTGCATTCTATACCTTGCTGTTTCAGATACATTGTTGCCTGACCGCTTCTGCCACCGGATGCACAACATAAAACTATATTGTCCATCTTTTTAAATTCGCTTAACCGCTGCGGCACTTCATTCAGTGGCACGTTTATACTGCCGGCTACATGACCGCCCATAAACTCTGCAGGGGTGCGCACATCCACAATTACGGTCTTCTCTGATTTTAGTACTGTTGATAGATTATTCATGTTTTTGTTTATTTAGCTTCTTTTTTTGTTTCTTTCCTAAATGCGCTGAATGCCAGAGCTCCGAAGATGGCTCCATACACTGTGCTTATAACCGGACTGGACGTAATGGGGCAACTACCCGATGCGCATCCTACGAAGTACCAATAACTCCAGCCTGCTATTGCCCCCGCCGCTATACCGAGGGCTTCCATTTTATATTTCGAAATCATTGTTCGCATTTTTATTCCTTTTTGAGATTGTTACACAAAGGTCGTAAGCCTGGCGGGGTGGATATGGAACAATTGTAGGATAACGGAACTGATTTTTGAGAAAGATTTGTTAAATAGAAAATGCAGCAACTGAAGGAACTATCATGCAAATAAACCCACAGACAGGAGAATGTATAGAGTTCTCCGCAAAGAACACGAAGGTTAGATTGTGAAAACAAGTTAAGGTGTTCTGCAAGTATCCAGAACACCTTAGCTACCTAAAGAAACCTGCGGTTGATGTGGGATGAGTTGAACCCCATTATTGTTTTTTTGCTTTGCAGGTACTAAGTCCGAATGGAAGATATAGCGGACAAAAACCAATAAGACTGGTAAACAGCAATATGCCTGCAAACACAGCCAATGCAATTCCTAAAGTGCCACTTATAGTGCCGTTGTAAAACAATACAGCAAGGACTAATGCTACAATTACACGCACGATGCGGTCCGAGGTACCCATGTTCTTTTTCATACTCGTTAGTTTTAGATCAGGAACAAAGATGGATAAGCTGTTAATATTAGTCGGGAACAAATGTTCCCAAAGACTAAATAAGCTCTATAGTATTTCTGCCCAGCCGGAGCAGGTTCTTCTGTTCCATAGCCCGCAACAAGCGACTTATTGCCTCTCTGTGTGTATGCAGCTCATCGGCTATATTCTGGTGTGTGATATAGAGTGCCTTTGTGCCTGCAGCACGGGCACGCTCCTGCAGATAATGCAGCACCTGCTTGTCCATATTGCTGAATGCTATTAGGTCTATAACTTCGAGCAGTTCTGAAAACCGGTGGCTGTATGTGCTGTTGATATAGGCCTTCCATTCGGGAAATTTGAACCACTCTTCTACAAGTTGTGCCGGTATCTGCAGTATTTCTGTGTCTTCCTCAGCTATTGCTTTTATGTTGCTTTTCTTGTGACCCTGACAGCAATTGATAGCCATCGCACAGGTTTGCCCGGGGTAGAGGTGATAGAGAAATATCTCTTTACCTTCTTCGTTTTGCCGCACTATACGCAACACACCGGATTGCACTATAGGTACAAAAACCACCACATCTCCCGGAGACATTATTACTGTATCTCTTTTTACAGACTTTATTCGGGCATAGCGCTCTATCTCTGCAAGTAAATGAGTGTCTGTAAAAAGTATGTTGTTCATGATGTGCTTATTGTAACCCAGAAACTATTGTCAATTGAACGACAAAAGGTACGCAAAAAAATCACACGCTGCCCCCGGGATCGCAAATACCGGTAATTATCTGTTGAGACGGAACAGACTCCTGGCTGGATCTTCCTTGGGCTCATGAAAAAGATTGTAAGCTTATTTGATTGAAGTCTTCTTTGCCTTAGGCAAAATTGGTCCAGCTGCTGCCGGATTCATAATCGGCTATAACCTGTACATTACTTTCATTTTGGAAAGTAGCCATCAAAGCGGCTACTTCCTGCCGAACAATTTGAATGCAATTATCTATTAAGTCCAACCTAAATCCTTTGCCGTCAAGATCGATTACATAACTCAGTGACATTACCCTACTTAGAATTTTACCGAGATCCGACATTTTACGTTGCGGCAATATATTGGATAAACTTACCGATAGTTCGCTCTTAAAAAACTGGCAGGATTTAGCCGTCAAAGTGAAACTTTCAAGAAAAGTAAACAGGTTTGACTGCTGTTGCTTTTTCATTAATCTGGTAATTGCCTCGGCGACCTGGGTGTAAAGCATTTCATTAGGCCCTTCAAATATCTGAAAAGGTCTACTATCTACGATTCCACGCCCACCAATATGGGAGAGCTGATAACCCTTTGCACCGGATACCTGAACCAGCGTCTGTGCTGAGTCTTGCATAAGATCTGTCACCAAAGCTTTAATACTATTAGCTTCAAGCCCTTCTGAGGATAAATTTACATCCAAACCACTAATATGGCATGAACGTACGCACATTGCAGAACAGATAGTATAAGCTGATTGCATCCTTGCTATCATAAAAGCAATGGCATCCTTTGATAATAAATTACCCTTGCCTAATACCCGGTCTCTGCAATGTGTTGTTGCCTCATCTAACATTCGCTTAATAAAACCCATAGCCATTCCCGGAAACTGCATCCTGCTGCGATGCAGGATATCAAGCATCATATTTATTCCGGTAGTTTGCGGGTTTAGTTTGTAATTTATTGGCAGCGTTACATCAACCTTATTTCTACCGTAAGGAATCATATAGAGGCCCAATGTGTCAAAGTATTCTTCTACTACTATCTGTTGATTTTCCTTTGATGAATCACAGATAAAGAAATCGACGTCTCGGCCGGCCGAACCATTTGCTTGTTGCTTTCTGGCCGCTATTAGCCAATACCTCGCCAGACCAGTAAGTCCTTGCCAGTGCTTAGTCCCATCAATTTTATATCCGGCTTCGGTTTCCCTATAACTGGTTTGCATATTCAAGGCATCACTTCCATGATTGGGTTCAGTAATCATCATGCCCCCCATATTTCTATCGTCAAGAAATCTGCCAAAAATATCCCCTTTTGCGGTATCATCTGCATACTTGGCAATAGGGCCTATAAATAGCCCTATATTAATACCAAATGTAAGTGCCAGTGGTAATGATTCATAAGAAGTGGCAGTGAGCAAAGCCAACACTTCTCTGGCACTATTGCCCCGCCCTCCGTAAGCCTCAGGTATAGCAACACCTAACGGTTTGTGACTCAATATCTCATTGAGCATACCCTCTGGCAAACCTCTGTTTGCACTAAACTGATCTATATTATTTGTCTTATGAAAAAGTCTTTTTAGTAAATCTGAAAACTCATTCACTGATGTTGTAAAATTGCCCGTAAGAGATATCATTTGTATTTGTAAAAATCATTAAGCCCTACCCAACCGGTAAAGCGTTTTGATATGTGAATAGATGGCACTGACAAACGTTTTCTTGCTATTATAAGGAAGATTAAACTCGGCAGCAGTTGTTGCTACTATCTTTGAGAGCTTGGGGTAATGCACATGACAAATGGTTTTGGGGAGCCTATTTGCATTGCCCTTATTATTCAAACTATTATCTCTGAAATAGCCATCAACAAGCCGTTTAAGAACGGTGTAGAACTCCTTGCTTCTATTATCAAATTTGATAGATGGATGCTCTGCCATGTTAGTAACTGTGAGACTTGTTTAATTTATCTGTAAAGCTAAATACCTTTTGGACTACCTTAGTAGTCCAAAAGCGTAAAAGATGATAGACCAGAATTTTGCCTTTGAAACGCACATTACTATTGATAAAAGTGTTGCATTACCCGTCTACCGGCAAATTGCCAATAGCATTATAACTGTTATAAAAGGGGGATTGCTGAAGCCCGGTTCAAAAATTCCTTCCAGCCGGCAAATGGCGGAGCGGCTAGGACTACACCGTAAGACAATAGTGGCGGCGTATGAAGAGCTGATTACACAGGGTTGGATTGAAACAATTCCCCGCAAGTCCATTACAGTATCAACCAAACTTCCTGAATTCAAGCCCAAGAGCTTTAAAGAGGTCGAAGTTGTAAATTCTTATCAGCAAAAGACGACCAATTTTTTTCTAAAAGTAAAACAGCCATTTACAGCCGGGGGTGCAGCCCAGCACTTTCAACTTGTTATGAATGATGGATTCCCCGATGCAAGACTCGCGCCTATAGAAAACCTACTCAAACAGTATCGCGCGCTCCTGCGGAAATCCTATGCCCAACATGCGTTTATGCTGGGGGGGGCCAGCGGAGCATATAATTTGCGAACAGAAATTGCCACCTATATTAGTAAGACAAGAGGCATCAATATTGCCGCCGAAAACATATTGATTACGCGGGGTGCACAAATGGCCATTTTCATAGCTGCCAGAATGATCTTAAAACCAGGATCCACGGTTGTTGTAGGTGATCCGGGCTACTTCATGGCCAATAATATTTTCGAGCATTTTGGCGCCAAATTAATAAAGGTTAAAGTAGATGAACATGGCATTGATGTAGATGCTATTGAGCGCATATGCAAGAAGAAACGACCTGATATGCTCTATATTATCCCGCACCACCATCACCCTACCACCATGACGCTAAGTGCAGAACGAAGGATGAGACTATTGGAAATTATAAGAGCATATAACCTGCCTGTAATTGAAGACGATTACGACTATGACTTCCATTATAGTACAGCGCCGATCCTCCCATTGGCCAGTGCCGACCACAAAGGCTATGTTGTTTACACCGGTTCCGTCACAAAGTCGTTTGCTTCTTCGGTACGGATTGGCTATATACTAGCTGTAAAGGCGTTTATTGATCAGGCATCCGGCATTAGGGAAATGATTGACGTTCGTGGGGATGTGTTGATGGAAGAGGCTTTGGCCGGGCTTTACAGAAACGGCGATATGCAGCGTCACCTTAATAAAACGGTTAAAATCTACCAGGAACGGTGCGACTACTTTTGTACTCTATTAGAAACTGAACTCAACGGCATGGTGAGTTTCATAAAGCCAACCGGTGGCATGGCTGTCTGGGTTACATTCGCAGCCGGTTACCCGCTTACTGCTATTGCAAAAAAGGCGGCCAAACTGGGGATATTCATCAGCGACGGGAGTATGTATAATACCAACACAACGAACTATAATTCAGTGAGAATAGGATTTGCCTCGATGAACATTCAGGAGATGCACGAACTTGTTAGTGTAATTAAACAATGTGTACATGTTTGACAAATAGCAGTCCCGCAACTGGTTTGCATGATTGTATCGGGCGTTAATGCACCGTAATGTCGGTTCCAAAAGAATTCAATTTTTGAAAATAAAATTTTTACCTCGCGATAAGGTATTATTATTCGCTCAATGGTGCCCACTTAATGGATTTCAAGCAAAATGAAGGAAACATCTAGCCAACTCTGAACGGTAAAATAGTAGACAAATTTTTATTGAGAAAGTTCAAAAGAGGCCTCCAACATTCATGGTATTTATTACCCCACCATTTCTTTTACATCTGCCGCTATTGTTAGTTTACCAGCGGTTTTTGCTTTTATCTCTTCTATGGTTACACCCGGAGCGTATTCTATACATACAAAACCTTCAGGAGTAACATCAAATACACCCAGATCTGATACTATTTTTTTCACACAGCCTACGCCGGTTAAGGGTAACGAGCATTTTGGCAACAGCTTGCTCTCGCCCTTGGGGTTAGTGTGCTGCATGGCTACAATTATGTTTTTGGCAGCTGCCACAAGGTCCATAGCACCGCCCATTCCTTTTACCATCTTGTTGGGTATTTTCCAGTTGGCTATGTCTCCGGTTTCAGAGACTTCCATTGCGCCCAGTACAGTGAGGTCTACCTTGCCGGCACGTATCATGCCAAAGCTCATTGCACTATCAAAAAAAGCAGAACCGGGAACTGTGGTTATAGTTTGCTTACCGGCATTTATCAGGTCTGCATCTTCTTCCCCTTCCAGCGGGAATGGTCCCATTCCGAGCAGGCCGTTTTCGCTTTGCAATATTACGTTCACGCCTTCCGGTATATAGTTGGCTACCAGCGTGGGTATGCCTATTCCAAGATTTACATAAAAACCATCCTTGAGTTCTTTTGCAATCCTTTGTGCTATTTGTTCTTTATTTAACATTGTTAAAAAGTTAAAGTGGTAAAAAGTTAAAAAGGCTTAAGTCTTGATCATTTTTCTAAGCCAGGCTATGTATCCGTTCAATAATTTTTCTAATTCTGACAGTCTATGGCTGATTCTGATAAATGTGTCCTCTGAAATGTAATTGCAATCTTTTGCATCGATAATATGATTTATAGATTCGAATAAAGAGCCTCTTGCTTGTACACAGTAGTGAATCTGATCTTTGTATGTAAATCTGCCATATCCTTCTGCTATATTACTACCTATTGATCGGGATGACCGAATCAATTGATCTTCAAGGCGATACTTTTCATGGGGTGGAAATGCAGCAACAATTTCATGGATTTCATTTTTTAATTGTCTTGCTTTTTGCCATACTTCCAGGTCAGTAAAGTTTTTATAAGTTTTACCTTCCATAATGCTGTACTTTATGCATAGATCCAACTTTTAAAAACAATCAACCTTTTAACCCTTTACCTTTTTATCCCATTACCCTTTCCTCACCGTCCTTTGCTCTATTCTTTTCTCGTAGTTTGCTCCCTGAAAAATTCTGTGCACATAAATGCCGGGAACGTGAATGTAGTTGGGGTCCAGCTCGCCTGCAGGTACCAGCTCTTCTACTTCGGCTATGGTTATTTTTCCGGCCATTGCCATGAGGGGGTTGAAGTTGCGCGCTGTGTCTTTGAAAATCAGGTTGCCCTGAGTGTCGCCTTTCCATGCTTTTACTATGGCATAGTCTGAATCAAATGCATATTCCATCAGGTATGGTTTGCCGTTGAACTCACGTGTTTCTTTTCCTATAGCAACTTCGGTACCCACGCCGGCCAGCAGGTATACCGCAGGCATGCCATAGCCGGCAGCCATGCAGCGGGTGGCCAGTGTGCCTTGTGGTATTAGCTCCACCTCCAGCTCGCCGCTCAGCAGTTGCCGCTCAAACTCAGCGTTTTCGCCCACATAAGACGATATCATTTTCTTCACTTGTTTCTGCTCCAGCAGCAATCCTATACCAAACCCATCTACCCCGGCATTGTTTGAGATGCAGGTAAGATTATTAGTACCTTTTTTTACCAGCGCTGCTATACAGTTTTCGGGTATGCCGCACAGCCCAAACCCGCCCAGCATCAATGTTGCGCCCGATGGTATGTCCTGTATTGCTGCATCGGCTCCTGCCACTACTTTGTTCATTGTATAAAATTTGATAAGCGAAATTAATGGATTAGCATTAGTAAAACAGACATTTTCTGCTTTGCCTTTTCCAATTATTTATAAACGAATATACACCACTACACCTGCATTTACGAGTGTATACAGGTCATCTATGTCCTTGTTTTTCATGGCTATGCAGCCATCCGTCCAGCCCACACCCATTTCTATCATGTCGTCGCCACCCTTCCATACGCCATGTATACCCACATCGCCCCCTATTTCTGCATTTTGGGGAATGATTCCCTTTTGTTTCAGCAGGTTGAACCGAACTCTGGCAGAGTCATTGGGGTAGTCTATGTGTATGAATTTGTTATAACGACCACTTATGTGTTTTTCGGCTATTTTGAACTTGCCTTCCGGAGTGCGTCTGTCGCCCTTCATCATTTTATTTTCCTGAGGTTTGGGGCCGAAAACCACTTTGTATGAGCGGATTTTTTTTCTTCGGTAATAAACATCCAGCACAAAGCGGGTTTTGTTTATTACTATCATCAATAAATCCTGATTCAGTGTATCGGGGTTGATGGGTACATTGAGCCCGGTAAACTGGCGAATGATTCTGGTTTCTACCACCCTTTTGCCTCCCTGATAAAACTGTATGGTCCGCACTGTATTGCCGTTGGCATCTTTCTGCTCGCTCAGCACTTTTATATCTTGCGGCTGGGCGCTGCCGGGCTGGCAATAACCTGGTATGAAATACAACAATGCTGCAATTAGGAAAAAGAAAAACTTCGGATTGCGAGGCATTAAAAAACAGTCATTTCTTTTCCTCATTATTTTCTCAACTGATTATACTCGTCGTAGGAAATCATTTTGTAGTCTTTGGGTATTCTGAACACAGAAGATGATACCGGGCAGGCTTCCATTTTTTGTGCTTCAAACAGCATGGATATTCCGTTGTCTTCGCTATAGAAGAAGCGGAGCGGGAAAAACTGTGCTTCCGGAAAACGGTTGTAGGTAGCAGCCTGCGCCGGCTTCCACTGTTTTGTGTAATGTATTTCTGACTTTGTGCCGTTTTTGTAATTGACTGTGCCTTTATAAACAGGGTATCCGGCTATTTTTTCGGCAGCCAGCACTTCGTTGGATATTGTAAATCCCTTAAACTTTGCCTGCTTCGCCAGCAGGTCTTCCATGCTTAATTGTATGGCGTATTTTTTACGGTTGTCTCGCTGCAAGGTGTAAATTTTAGCGGTGTTGCAGTTGTATATGGTAATATCACGAAAGCCATTATCCAGATTTAATTCTTTTCTTATTTCAGCGCCCTTGAAAGAAAAAGTATAATCTCCGCTGATAGATACGTTTTCGGGAGTGGTGAGCGTTACTTTATATACCAGCACACCCTCTGTAAACGACTCCTGAGCCGCTACGACATTAACGCAAAGCGTTAAGCAGAGCATCGATATAAGCACACTGTAGTATTTCATAAAGGCAAATAGGGCAATAGCAAATGGGTATAGCGGTGTCTTACACGCGCTTTGGGTTACAAATTACCAATAATATAACAAATATCATCGGTTTCTGACCTATTTATTTATTCCGGCACGTTTTTAAATACTGTAAATTCGTAGCTATTTTAGTTACTGTACATAAAGCGTGTATCATGAAACGATTGAAAAACAGGATGAGTGCGAGGGGTTTTCTGGCTGGTGTATTATTGTCCGGTACCGCCTTTTTCTTTATCCGTGCTACCACAGCAGACCCTTATTTCGAAATTTCGAAAAATCTGGATATTTATACCAACCTGTTTAAGGAACTCAACTCCTATTATGTAGACCCTATAGAGCCGGGCAAGCTGGTGAAAACCGGTGTAGATGCTATGCTGATGGAACTGGACCCATACACAAACTTCATCACCGAGGCGGATATAGAAGAGTATGAGTTTATGACTACCGGAAAGTATGGTGGTATAGGTGCCAATATGCAGCGCAAGGGTGATGATATATATGTGGCAGATGTGTATGAAAACAGCCCTGCACAGATGGCAGGCCTGCACCCCGGCGATATGGTAGAGTCTATAGATGGCCAGTCGCTGAAAGGCAAGAGTGTAGACGACCTGGGCGCTTTGCTGAAGGGCTCGCCCGGTACCCAACTGAAAATGAAAGTAAAAGACGCTTACACACAAATCACCTCTGAAAAACTGGTGACAAGGGGTGAGATAGAAATATCGAGCGTGCCCTATGCGGGGCTGGTAGGTGCTCAAAACAATATTGCTTATGTGCGCCTTACACAGTTTACACAGCAGTGCGGGCAGCAGGTGAAGGATGCATACGACAGCCTGAAAAAAGTGCAACCATCGCTTAAAGGACTGGTACTGGATCTGCGCAACAATCCCGGCGGCCTGCTGGATGAGGCTGTGAATATCTGCAACATATTTCTGGATAAAGGGCAACCCGTGGTAAGCACCAAGTACCGCATACCCGAGATGGATAAAGAATACAAAACTACCCTGCCGGCATGGAATAAAGACCTGCCACTGGCAGTGCTGGTAAACAAGTCGTCGGCATCGGCATCTGAAATTGTAGCTGGTACTATGCAAGACCTGGACCGTGGCGTGATAATAGGAGAGCGTTCTTATGGCAAGGGGCTGGTGCAGGTAACGAGACCGCTGGGTTTCAAGTCGCACCTGAAGCTCACGGTTGCGCGCTACTACACCCCCAGCGGCCGTTGTATACAGGCTCTGGACTATACTCACCGCGCTGCCGATGGCAGCGTGGGCCTGATAGCAGACTCGCTTAAAAAAACCTTCAAAACCAAGGGAGGCCGCAATGTGCTGAGCGGTGGTGGCGTGTCGCCGGATGTGGCGACGAAGGACGAACCCATGAGCAAGGTAGCCGTAACGCTGTATGCAAAGAACTACCTGTTTGACTATGCTACTGACTATGCCGGCAAGCACCCAACGATAGCCGATCCTACTAAGTTCTCTCTTACTGAAGCAGAGTTTGGGCAGTTTGCAAAATGGGTAGAGAACAAAGATTTTTCTTACAGTACCGAAACAGAATCGCAGCTCGACACCTTAAAGAATATAGCTGTGAAGGAAAAGTACTTTGAGAATATAAAGCCGGAGTTTGATGCGCTGAAAGCAAAACTATCGCACGACAAAAAGCAAGACCTGCTGAAGCACAAAGACCAGGTGAAGCGTATACTGGAGGGCGAGATCGCATCGCGCTACTACTACACCCGCGGCCGAATGGCACAGGCTATGCAGCACGACAAAGACCTGGATAAAGCAATAGCACTTATAAATACTCCGGCTGAGTATAGCAGCCTGCTGAGGCCGGGGAAAAAGTAAGGTGATACATCTAATTTAATTTTTTCATTACCGCCGCCCCCGCCACCCAATCAGGTGGCGGGGACTTTAGCATTATGCCAAAAATGAGAACAACGTCTTCAATAGTGTAGGTTTTACGGGGGCTGATCTGTATGTTTTTTTGGGTTTGGGGGCGTTTACGTGGTCTATGAAGGTGAGCAGCAGTTCCCGCTTTTGTTGTCTGCGCGATGCGCTGCCTCTGCCTGGTGTGTAGTATACACCGGTGGGTTGTATTGCTCCATCTGCCTGGTGTGCTGAGTAGTCTTGTACCATGATTACGGTTTTTTATTTTGCGTTATCAATATTGTTCTGTCTTTATGCCGCCTTGCGTGGTTCTATATAGAAGAGCTCATCCTGCACCACCTGCACACCTATCTCTACAAGTAGCGGTGCTACATTGTCTTGGTGGCGGTGCGCCAGCAGCAGGTTTCGGGCAGGCTCCTCGGTGGTGCGCACATAGTCGGGCAGTTTTTCTTTCAGCTGCTGCAGCACCTTGTTCCAGTTGCCACCCTTTAGTGTTTTGAGCTGTGGTGTGCCCAGCCTGAAACCAGCGATACCATGCACGGTACCTATGCTCCTGCGCTGCACAAACAGTGCCGCTTTGTTTTCTCTGCAGTAAGACTGTGCTATATCGAAAGCGGTTTGTTTGCCCTGAGCCAGACACAGCAACTCATCTTCATATTTTTCCAGCAGGTCGTTTACCTCGCATTCTATGCGTTTGTTTATTTCCTGCTCACGTGCCTCGGCAGCAGCATATCTTTCCATAGCGGCAGCAAATTGTTCTTCTGTAATGCCTTGGGTTACCTTACTTATGTTTCTTGTCTTCATAGCTTTTTATAGGGATTAGGGATTGGTAATTTGGAATTGGTAATTTGGAATTGGGTTTGGGTTTGGGTTATAGGTTGCGTTCTATTCTACCTCTGGGTTTTGGAATTTTCCTTTTGGAATTTTATGCTGCGAGGCTGCTCATTTTTTTCAGCAGGTTGTCTACTATCAGTACGGCGTACTTGTCGTGCCTTATGTCCAGCATATTCCATAGCTGGTAAAAGGCTACAGCCTCTGTGCCGGCAAGCTGCAGTGTGTAGTTTTCCTGATTGCGCCCCAGCATATCCAGCAGCTTGTGTTGCAGCTCATACAGGTATTCATGCAGCAGTTGGCGGTGGTCGGTGTCGGGTTTGAACTCGTCCAGCATTTCGCCACATATTTCGTGCAGTGCCTCTATGCGCTGGTGACTTATACGCAGCCTTATGCCTCTCTTCTTAGCCATGTGTTTACAGATTTAATAGCGGTGTTGTATTTTTTTATGAAATTAGAATCGCGTACGTATATCAGGTTGTGCGCCCGCGCCAGACCATTGATTACAGATGTATGGTCTTGCCCGCCAAAGTAGGCAGCTATCTGCTGCAGGGTGAGTGCAGGGAAGTGCTGGCGCAAAAACAGGCTACCTATAAACCTCAACTCAACTATACTACGCACCCTGGTTTTCATACGGTAACACTCCGGGCTCATATCCAGGGCCAGGGCTATCACATGCAGCATGCGCTGAGGTGTTTTGTTTACAAACTCTGTAGGGTATTGCAGCACGCTGATGCTCATACCTGTTCTTTCTTTTACCTGCTGTTCAGCCATCATGGCTATGGGGCGGGTGGTAGCTGCGGGCGATATTGTTGCGTAGTACATGTTGTTGATTTTTAGTAGAAAGTTGTTAGTAGAAAGTAGAATGCTGTGTTGTTGTACGGTTCATTTGTTATGCTGCTATGCTATGCTGTAGCTGCTCGGTGATAAGGCAGGTAGCTGTGTGCAGATTATTGTTGCACGCCTCGCTGATGTAGCTTATGGTGTCTTCGTCATGCAGTCCGTTTGCCCGGCACACGGTAGCCACATCGCCCGGCGCCAGATAGCCCAGTGTTATAAACCGGCGCCCTATGGTTTTGTATATCTCATCAAATCCCGGTTTTTTGAGGCGCACACCGTCTATTATGCGCGCCTGCAGGTTGTTGTCGCCCATTATTACTATACCTGCTTTTCCTGCAAGCCTGTTGGCCAGCAGCACTACCAGCAGCAGCACACGGTCCTTGAGGTGTTGTGCGTCATCTATTACCAGTAGTGTTTGTTCTTTTGCTTCTATCAGCCTAGTCAGTTGTTTCAGCATTTCAGGTGCGGTACTTTCTGCATTTTCGCCTGCGGCATAGAGCATGGCTTTGAGAAAAGATTTGCGGTTGTGCAGCGCATTGCCGGCTACATATATCACATTATCGTTTTCGCGGGTGTAGTGTGCGGCGGTAAATGTTTTACCCAGTCCGCTGCATATAGCTATACCATAAGCCATGGCATAGTGCTGTGCATCGCTGAAGAGTATGCGCATAAGCAGGTATGCGCTGGTATCGGCCGCTTTCCATTCGCCGCAATAAAAGCCTACCTGCCGGGCGGCATGGTGCCATATGCGGTCGCTCAACAGCTCCCAATTATGACCTTTGATTTGTGATAGGGTGGACGGGCTGATTCCTTCCAGGCTTTGGGCGGCATCTGTCTGACTATTAAAATTGCTCATGTAGCGCACCAATGCGTCTTTTACTTGTCTTTTCTGTTCGTGTGTCATATTCTGTTCTTTTTTAGGTTTTCTGATAGTGTTATGGGTTAGTACGCTTAAGTTGTGTTTTGCTGCCTGCATTTGTTCCCGAGGTATTCTTTTATTGTAAAGCCAGCAATCACATCTTACCACTCCCCGCTCTCTATCATTTGACTTTGCACTGCCTTCCCGACAAATTTTTTGGCACAGATACTATTGTTTTTGTATTTTTGGTAGCCTTACCTCCTATTTCGATACAAAGATATTCCAATTATTTTGACAAATCCAAATTTTGTGGAAAAATATTCTTAACTTTGTGGCATGTACTTACCGAACAACTTAAAATATCTGAGAAAGAAAGCGGGTAAAACTCAGGATGGGCTTAGCTCTGAGGTCAATATAGGCCGCACTACGATAGCCAATTATGAGGCAGGTATCAGTGAGCCGAATGTGGAGACACTACGCACCATTGCCAAGTATTTTGGAGTATCCCTTGACAATTTGTTGTCAAAAAATTTGGAGCAGGCAGAATCGTCGCCGGAAGAGCCCGACGAAAAAGACCTGATGCTGCGTGGAGCTTTTGGGCCACCCAAGCCCGCAGGATATAGTGGTATTCCCCGCATCATCACCGTAGACAACAGCGGCAACGACAATATAGTTTATGTGCCGGTAAAGGCACGTGCCGGCTACCTGCTGGGCTATGGCGATGCTGAGTTTATGGAATCACTGCCCACCTTCCGCCTGCCGGGTCTCAGCAACGCTACCTATCGCATGTTTGAGGTGGAAGGGCCATCTATGGCACCCAATGTGCTGCATGGCGACCGCATAATAGGCGAATGGATAGACCAACTGGATAAAATACGTGACAACAGGGTATATGTAGTAGTGCACACAGGTGGTGTAGCTGTAAAGCGGGTAGTAAACCGCCTGAAAGAGCGAGGCAAACTATATCTTAAGTCTGACACGATAGCCCACAGGCATGAGTTCCCTACGCTGGAGATAGACCCCGAGGACATAAAGGAAGTATGGTATGGCCGAATGAAAATAAGCAGCGACTTCAGCGAGCCTGCCGAGGTATACCACCGCCTTGCCGACCTGGAAATGGATGTGATGGAAATGAAAAGAATGATGAAGGACGGAGATAAATAAGGGTGTAAATAGTAGTAGCCGGCCCGCTATTTTTAAGCCAATCCTAAGCTTAAAATTGCCTTAATATGATTTTAGTTACCTTCGCACACTATTATGAGAAAAATTATAGGTTACAGAAAGTTGCTGGGTGTAGGTGAAAACGCCGAATTGCAGGAATTAAAGTTAGTTTACAGGAATCTGATGAAGAACTGGCACCCTGATAAAATTCAGGATAATGAGGAAATGAAAGCAGATGCCGAGGCAAAAAGCAAGCACATCATAGAGGCATATCATTTTCTGGTAAGCATAGCGCCGGAAACACGTGCGCTTACACAGGAAGCCTATACACTGACCACCAATACGGTAGGTATTACAGATTTTGAATACAAATCTGAAACACTGCAAATCAACTTTTTAGACGGCAGCAGTTACGAATACTTTGGTGTACCAAAGGCCACGTACATAAAACTGATAAATGCGCCAGCACCCGGCAGGTTTGCGCGGAGGCATATTTATGGTTCTTTTGTATACAGAAGTGTGAGTAAGGCGGTAACGGTATAATTGCCTGTTAAAGATAATTCCAATAGTAGTTATATAATGTGTTTTTTCGGGTATTGACCTGAAATTATACTATTTTTATACCTCGTTTTTATCATCAAACCAACAGATACAAGCACCTGACGGTGAGTAGTGGCATGATAATGGTTCATGCAATTACTTATTTCAAATTGCTTTCTGCTTTTTTATACGGCAATGAACATTCAAAATAATTATGTGGCCATTATGGCCGGCGGAATAGGTAGCAGGTTCTGGCCGGAAAGCCGTACAAGCCTTCCGAAACAATTTCTGGATTTGCTGGGAACCGGTAAGTCGCTTATACAGTGGACCTACAACCGTTTTAAGCACATCTGCCCAAAGGAAAACATATACTTCATCACCAATGAGCAGTATATGAGCACCCTGAAGCAGCAGATACCGGAGATAAACGAAGCCAATATAATCAGCGAGCCATCGCGCAAGAACACAGCACCCTGTGCCGCATACTTTGCACACAAGATAATGGCGCTCAACCCCGATGCCAATATTATAATGTCGCCAGCTGACCACCTGATAATGGACGAGCATTCTTTTGAGCGCACTACGCAGGAGGCGCTGGAGTTTGTATCCAAACACCGCTCGCTGCTCACACTGGGCATAAAGCCCACGCGGCCCGACACCGGATACGGATACATACAGTACGATGTAGAGCAGGAAATAGATAAAATATACCGCGTAAAAACCTTTACAGAAAAACCCTCGCTGGAGCTTGCACGCACCTTTCTGAAAAGCGGTGATTTCCTTTGGAACTCCGGCATTTTTGTTTGGAATGTAAAGACCATCATGGAGGCGCTGGAGCAGTTTCTGCCGGAAATGAATGAAGTGTTTGCTCAGGCTAAAAATGTATACAATACCGATGCAGAACATGATGCAATAGTGCGGCTATACCCGCATTGTACCAATATCTCTATAGATTATGGAATCATGGAGAAAGCGCGCAATGTGTATGTGATACCTTCCTATTTTGGATGGTGCGATCTGGGCACCTGGGAATCCGCGTATGACAACAGCAACAAAGACTATCTGGGCAATGCCGTTCTGGGCAACAATGTGATGGTAATAGATGCTACACAGTGTATGGTAAAAGCCCCAAATGA
Organism: Taibaiella sp.; assembly: GCA_021740995.1. Taxonomy (GTDB): domain Bacteria; phylum Bacteroidota; class Bacteroidia; order Chitinophagales; family Chitinophagaceae; genus Nemorincola. The sequence goes on along the minus strand of JAIOYR010000002.1, from coordinate 71,327 downwards.
CAAGCTGGTAGTGCTACAGGGATTAGAAAACTTTATCGTAGTAGATACGCCCGATGTGCTGCTGATATGCGAGCGCAACCGCGAGCAGCAGATAAAGGAATATGTAGCTGAGGTGAAAAGAAACAAGGGCGATAAATATCTGTAACAACACCTTATAGTTTGCCGATTCTTTCAACTATTCACCGGCAACCCGGCGATGGTGTTACTGATACATGCCTTCTATTTCGTAAGCTCCAATTAGTGTTACATTTGCACAAACAATCATGGCAGAATGAGGACTTTTAATGAGCTTAAAAAGAACATAAAGAAAGACCACACCAACTTTAAGAAAACACGAATCGCCATTCTGGCCGATAGTGCTTCTCAACTGCTGTCAACTGCTATCAAAGGTTATGGCTATGAATCTCAGATAGACTATGAAATCTATGAAGCCGACTACAACCAGATAAGTTTGCAGATATACGATCAGCGGTCAGAGCTTTACGACTTTAACCCAGAATACGTTTTCATTAATTGTTCTACAGAGAAGTTGCTAAAAGATTTTTACAGCAAGGACAAAACGGGCCAGATACACTTTGCGACTTATGTCTGCGACAAGTTCAGAAGCTATTACGAAGCGCTTACTTCGCGGCTCAGATGTACTGTTATCATCAATACTTTTCCTGAAATAAATGACCGGGTGTTTGGCAACTATGGTGCCAAAACCAATGCTTCCTTCATTTACCAGTTGCGCAAAACAAATGTACTGTTGATGGAACTGAGTCAGGAGCACAAAGGACTGTTTATTTGCGATATAGCAGCACTACAGTCTGAGATTGGTTACCATAATGTCTTTGACCCCAAAATGTATGTAAATGCAGATATGGTTTACAGCATTGATATTCTGCCATACATAGCCCGGCATATCACCGATATAATACTATCCATATCAGGTAGTTTTAAGAAATGCCTGATACTGGATCTGGACAATACCACATGGGGTGGCATAATAGGAGATGACGGCATGGAGGGTATACAGCTCGGTTATTTTGGGCAAGGCAAAATATATACCGAGCTGCAGCTATGGGCAAAGCAACTAAAAAACAGAGGCATAATACTGGCGGTATGCAGCAAGAACACCGATGAAATAGCCAAAGAACCATTCCTCAGCCATCCGGATATGGTGCTGCGGCTGGAAGATATAGCAGTGTTTGTGGCCAACTGGGAAACTAAAGTGAGCAATATCCGGTATATACAGACGGTGCTCAATATTGGTTTCGATTCTATGGTGTTTCTCGACGACAACCCTTTTGAGCGCGAAATAGTAAAAGCTGGTATACCTGATATTACAGTACCAGATCTGCCCGAAGACCCTGCTGAATACATGATATATTTAAGGCAGCAGAATCTGTTTGAGACTGCATCTTATACACAGGAAGATGAGCAGCGCACATCGCTCTACAGAGAAGAAGCACAAAGAACCATATTACAACAGAGTTTTGAAAACGAAGCCGACTTTCTGGAAAGTCTGAATATGTGCTCTGAAGTAAAAGCATTCGATACGTTTACCATACCCAGAGTGGCACAGCTTACACAACGCTCTAACCAGTTCAACCTGCGGACTGTGCGCTACACAGACGACGATATAAAACGTATAAGTGCAGACCCCGATTATTATACTTTATCGCTGACACTCGAAGACAAGTTTGGCGACCATGGGCTAATAGCTGTTATCATATTGCGAAAAGAAAATGAAAAAACACTTTTTATTGATACCTGGATAATGAGCTGCCGTGTATTGAAGCGGGGCATGGAAAACTTTACACTGAATGCTATTGTGGAACTGGCTGTTTTTCATAATTTTGAAGAGGTAGCCGGTGAATATATAGAAACCAAAAAGAACGGAATAGTCAAAGACCATTATCAATCTTTGGGGTTTGTTGCGGATGGAAACAGATGGCAGTTAGATGTAGCAAAACATAAAAAAAATTATTCTTTCATTACTAAAAAATAATCCAATGGATCACAACCAGATTATAAAAGATGTCAATGATATTTTCATTGACGTACTGGACAACGAAGATATAAAGCTAACTACAGCAACCACAGCAATAGATATAGATGAATGGGATTCTCTGAACCATATACAACTGGTAGTAGCTATTGAAAAACACTTCAAAGTGAAATTCAACACTACTGAAATTCAGGGTTGGAAAAACGTAGGTGAAATGTGCAGCGCTATAGAAAAACGCGTTAATCAATGATAGAAGGCGACAAGTTTAATCATTCGTTTACAGTAAGCCAGAATGTATATAGTGGGTTTATAGACGTGTTTAATGACCGAAACCCACTACATACAGACAGCAACTGGGCTACAGCCAATGGTTTTAAGGGCAAGGTAATGCACGGTAACATACTGAATGGTTTTATCTCCTTCTTTGTGGGTGAGTGCCTGCCCGTGAAAAATGTCATTATTTATACGCAGCATATACGCTTTTCTCAGCCGGTATATCTTGACGATGCGCTTGACTTTAGTGCAGAAATAACAGGTGTTTTTGAATCTGTAAACACTTATGAATTTAAGTTTACGTTCAGAAACAAGGAAGAAAAAAGAGTAGCATACGGAACCATACAAATAGGACTACTTACATGAATATACTCTTAACCGGAGGCGCGTCGGGATTAGGTGCTGCTATAGTTGCCGCGCTGGCGGCAGATAATAGCAATACTATCTATTTTACTTATGCCAAGTCGGTTGATGCGGCGAAGGAAACCGAAAAACTGCACACTAATGTCCGGGCTATTTATTGTGATTTTTCCGACCTGGAATCTGTTGATGCATTGATTGCTAAATTACCCGAAGTAAATCCTGATATAATCATCAATAATGCTAACGGTGCAATAAATAAGGAGCACTTCTATAAAACAGAACGCTCTGTATTTCTTAGTAGTTTTGAGCAAAATATTATTCCTGCCGTGTTTATTACACAGGAATGTATAAAGGTGTTTCGTAAGAAAAAGTTCGGAAAAATAATAAACATCCTGACCTCCAGCTTAGCAGGAAAACCCCCTGTCGGCTATTCTGAATACGCCGCCAACAAGGCTTATTTGCTCTCTATGAGCAAATCGTGGGCGAGTGAACTGATTCGATATAATATCACATCAAACAGCATCTCTCCTTCTTTTATGCTTACCGGAATTACGGCAGACACCGACGAGCGGATAGTAGACCAGATAATACAGGAGCACCCGTTAAAAAAACTACTTACTACCCGCGAGGTTGCTGAAACAGTACTGTTTTTTACAAGATCATCTCAGCACATAAATGGTGTGAATATGCTTATGAATGCTGGCAGTGAAATTATCTGATACACTCACTTAGGTATTTATGCTTTCTTTTTCTTCAGAAATGCAGCGTGCATAATAGGTATCATGGGGTCATCAACCGCTGTAGATTTTTTTGATTCTGATGATGCGGCTACATCTAACACAACCTCCCAACCTGCTTCGTTGTAAAGAGCAATGAGTTCACCGGGGTTTCTGAATAGATATATATGGTCAATTGCTGGTGCATTGCAAGGCACAGTAATAAATGCAGTAACATTGTCAGAGCCTAATGAGTATAGTTTTTTCATCAACGTCAGCGGATCTTCTACATGTTCCAGCACCTCGCCCATAATAATCAGATCAAATTTTTCTGTTGTTTCATATTTGTAGACATCTTCAACAATAAATTTAATGTCTCTGTCTTTCAAGAAATTCTTTGCCATTTCAATGGATGTTTCACTTATGTCAACCATTGTATAATCAAAATCAAAGTTAAAGGCATTGAAAACCTCATTGGCATACAGACCATGTCCGCCACCTACTTCGAGGATATTTTTTACACCAGCTGAGAACTTGTTGATGTTTTTGTAGAAACACTCAAGAATTTTGTAATGATGCTCCCATAAGTATTGCGACAGCAACAAACCGTGCATGTAATATTCCATCGTATCGGGGTTGCCATATACCCGGGAATTCACTTCTTCAAAGGATGTATATCTATATTTTCCGGTTTCTACAAACTGTATTTGCTCATACATCATATCGTGACACAGATGCAAATAACTATCTACGGCATACTCTATATTCAGTCCTTGCTTTTCAAGCAACTGAATATATTTATGTAAAAAATCTTCTGCACGTTGAACTATCATTTCGTCTTCCCAAGCCGAATTTTTTTTGAGTTTCTTATAGTGCATCGGGTTTTTTTCCTTGATGCTATCTAATATTTGAGGCAAAAATGCTGAGGATTGTATATTCATATTCTACAGGCAATATTAGGTTTGCCACAAAACAAAAGTATCCTATTTTGCAGTAAGTACATACTTTCTGCTCGTTGAAATCTATTTCTAACACTAGCTCAGTACATAGAGGTCTGGTAAATTTCTCCCATAGCCGTCATAATCAAGACCGTAACCTACTACAAATTTGTTTTCAATTTCAAAGGCTGTGTAGTCTGCTTTTACATCGTATTGGAGCGCATCGGGCTTTGAAAGAAAGGTGGCAATTTTCACTGAGGCTGGAGCTCTCTGGTATATTTCGGGTAGAAAGGCGCTGAGTGTTTTGCCGGTGTCTATTATGTCTTCTACTATTATTACATGGCGGTCTTTAAGGTTCTCGTCCAGACCTATAGCGGTGACTACATTGCCGGTAGAGGTGGTGCCCTTGTACGACGCCAACTTCACAAAAGATATGCCAGCTTCTATACTCAGCGCTCTGAAAATATCGGCAGCGAATATAAATGAACCATTAAGGATAGCAATCATCAGCGGGTTTTTCCCTGCATAGTCTTTGCTGATCTGGCTTGCCACTTCTGCTATACGCGTCTGTATTTCATCGCGCCCTATGAAGGTGGTGAATGTCTTATCGAGTACTACTACATCCTTTTTCATTATTGTCTTACCAGTATTGTTTGACCGGCTTTCAAGTCCTGAGCCTCTATATTATTCCATTTCAGCAACTGGTCTACAGAAACGTTGTGTCTTTTGGCGATAGAAAACGCTGTTTCACCCCGCTTCACTATGTAGTGTTTGTCTCCGGCTTTGTATTCTTTTTCTGTAGCGGGTTTCTTCATTTGAGGCTGTTGCGGGTCGTCTGATTTATCTGGATTAACCACATCACTATGAGCCTTCTGCTTTACTGTTTTCTCTTCCTTTGGGGCTATAGGGGTAGCTGTTTTGTTTTCTAATGCCAGCACTTCCTTTGGTGCCTCGAAACCCATACCAAAGCTTACTTCCTCCACAGCAGTGCCAGCTGCAGTACCACTGTCGGCACCGGGCAGGCTGTTGTATACAATCTCTGATTGTGTGCCGCTGTATGCTTTTATGGTGGCTGGTTTTACCCCTGGTTTTACAGACGCCATTTCCTGCAGGTAGAGTGCTGTACCGGTTTGTGGCTGCTCATCTACAGACAGCAGATTGAGTGCTGCCAGCTTTTTAAGCTGTATTCCTTCTTCCTGTGCTATCATCAGCAGCGTTTCACCCTCTTTTACAGCATGTTTGTTTTTGAGACCGGTAGTGTTTTTTTTCTCCAGATAAATGTAGGTATCGAACGCCAGAGGCTCATCCGGCATATCATTTATCTCCAGCAAATGCGGATAGTGAATCTTATACTTTACAGCATACTGCAGCAATACATCATCCTTGTGTGCATACACAGCCTTAAGTCCGTTTACAGTCAGCACCTTGCCCTCTTCTATTGGTACATTATCCGCAGCGCCAGTCGCTAAATTATTTGCATCAATCCGGGCTATAGCACTCCGGGCACTATCTGCTATACGAGCTATAGCATCAAATCCGGTAGCGGTGTCAGCAACTGTTAAAACTGCAGTAGTGGCTGCTCTTGCTGTATCAGCGATTCTTTCAGGAGCAGCAACTATGGTTGGTTGGGTAGGTAATTGCTTTTTTTGCTGCCCCAGTTCTGAAACGCTGTTGTTATCTGGGTTACTTAGCTTGTATGTACTGTCCAGTGCGGCATACGTATACTCTTGCAGGCGGTATTCTTCTATTATTTTTATAAGCTGGTAGCCATACTTTGGGTTGGTGGCATAGCCGCATTTTTTAAGCCCATGCGACCACTTTGCATAGTCTGTAGGAGAATAAGTAAACAAGGGCTTGTAGCGAGGGTTTTTCAGCAGGTGAGCCGAATGATCTGCATAAGATTCATGAGCTGATTTGTATTTCTTAAAACACTCATTCTTAGCATCATCTGTGTGCAGAAAGGTTTCGCCCTGCCAGCCATTTTTACATTTTACACCAAAGTGATTATTTGCTTCCACTATCAGTTCGCTAAGGCCCGCCTCTGTTTCCAGAATTCCCTGAGCAAGTGTTACTGCTGCAGGTACCCCGGTAGAGCGCTGGTCGGCTATAGCATAATCAGCATATTGTTTCACGTAGTTTTTCGCACGCTCTGTGTAGCTCTCCTGCGCAGCAATATGCAGCGAAAAAGCAGCCAACAATATTAGTAACATGTAAATTCTTTTCATTATCATATATAATTTTACTTTCCATGCAATAGCAATACCCACCACTTACAAAAATACAGCACTAAATATAAAAACCTGCTGACCTTAATATAGTATTATTTATATTATATTATTATTAACGTTTCCAATGGTCTATTTCAGCTGATAAATAAGATAAAAATCATTTTGTTCGTTTTTCGGCCATTTTTGGGCTCTTTTTTGGGGGTTTTTGGCACTAAGTGCCTTTTTGGGGCTTATAATTTTGCATCAAGCCATTCCCTCACTATATCCTGCTCATAACCCTTTTGAATCAGGTACCTGTAAACCTTTGCTTTTCGGATAAAGATGTTTTTTTCGCTCTTCAATTCGGCTACTTTCTTTGATGCCAATTTATCCATGACTTTTTCGTATTCAATTCCATCAATTTCTGCAAGACCTTTTTTTATACAATAGTCAGAGATTTTTCGCAGTTTTAGTTGTTGCTTTATTTTCACTCTGCCCCATTGTTTCATTCTCCACCTACCTCTGGAAAAAGCTATTGCAAACCGCTCCTCACTAAGTATCCCTTTTTCTATAAGTTCCGTAAGCTGTTGTTCTACATCGCTGGTATTATACCCCAGCTCATACAGCTTATTTCTTACTTCGCTATGGCAACGCTCCTGATATTTGCAATAATGTAGAATAGCAGGCTGAATCATAAAAAAGACTAAAAAATAGTGTTATATGCAGATTTTGGTAAAAAGAGAGCGAGTGACAATGAAATCAGCGCCCCATGTATACCATCAGTATTTGCACATCGCTGGGGTTTACGCCACTTATTCGGCTAGCCTGCCCCAGTGTTGCAGGTCTTATTTTGCTTAGTTTCTGCCTGGCCTCCAGCGACATAGCCGATAGCTTTTCGTAATTGAATTTATCAGGTATTATCAGGTGCTCCAATGTAGCCATCTTTGCCACCAATTCCTGCTCTTTTTCTATGTAGACCTCATATTTTATCTGAATTTCTACCTGCTCTATTATCAGAGGGTCGGTCTCATCTACAGCTGATGCCAGAGCCGGTATCGCGGTCAGCATTTCTTTGAGTCCTATTCCCGGTCTTAGCAGTAGCTTGGCTGCTCTGGTTTTTTCAGTAAGAGCAGCAGAACCATTATCTGAAAGAAAACCATTCACAGTAGCCCCATCGAGTGAAAATTCTGAGAGTGTACGTCTGATTTCTGCTACTTTTTGCTTTTTAGCGTTCATGAGTTCCAACCGTTCGTCAGAAGCAAGACCTATACTATGTCCCAATTCTGTAAGACGGAAGTCGGCATTATCCTGCCTGAGCAGTGTGCGATACTCTGCCCTGCTGGTAAACATACGGTATGGCTCGTCTGTTCCCTTATTTATCAGGTCATCTATGAGCACACCTATATAGGCATCACTGCGCTTGAGGACCAAAGGATCCTGCTCAGAGGCTCTGCGGGAAGCATTGATTCCTGCCATTAAACCCTGACAAGCTGCTTCTTCGTAACCTGTGGTGCCATTTATCTGTCCGGCAAAGAAAAGGTTACGTACCAATTTAGTCTCCAGGGTGAAACTAAGCTGTGTAGGTGGAAAGTAATCGTATTCTATAGCATATCCGGGGCGGAAGAACTTACAGTTTTCAAAACCCGGCACCAATTTTAGTGCTTTGTACTGCACTTCTTCGGGCAGAGAGGTGCTGAATCCGTTTACATAAATCTCTACAGTACTCCATCCCTCCGGCTCTACAAACAACTGATGTCTGTCTCTTTCTGCAAAACGGCCAATCTTATCTTCGATACTGGGGCAATATCTGGGGCCACTACCCTTTATACGTCCCTGATACATAGGCGACTGATCAAAGCCGGTCTTCAATATTTCATGTACTTCGGGGCTGGTATAGGTTACCCAGCAGCACCTTTGTTCTTTTGATTTTATTCGCTCAATAGGCAGATAAGAGAAGCCAACTACTTCTTCGTCGCCATATTGTTCTTCCATTTTGGTATAATCCAGGCTTCTGCCATCTATCCTTGGTGGTGTGCCTGTTTTAAGCCTTGCGGTCTCAAAACCCAGCTCTACCAACTGCTCTGTAATACCGGTAGCTCCTTTTTCGCCCATTCTACCGCCGCCAAATTGCTTTTCACCAACGTGAATCACCCCGTTCAGAAAGGTTCCATTGGTAAGCACCACGCACTTTCCCATGATTCGCTGACCCATTCCGGTGACAACACCCGTAATTGTTCCACGTGAAACAATCAGTCCGCTAACCATATCCTGCCAAAAATCCACATTAGGGGTGTTCTCCAGCATCTCCCGCCAGGTAGCGGCAAACAACATACGGTCGTTTTGTGACCGTGGACTCCACATTCCTGGTCCTTTAGACTTGTTGAGCATACGGAACTGAATGGTACTCTTATCGCTGACTATACCACTATAGCCACCCAATGCATCTATCTCCCTCACTATCTGTCCTTTAGCAATTCCTCCCATTGCTGGGTTGCAACTCATCTGAGCAATGGTCTGCATGTTCATTGTAATAAGCAAAACCCTGGAACCCATATTGGCAGCCGCCGCGGCAGCTTCGCAACCGGCATGCCCTGCACCTACAACAATGACATCGTATTCAGAAAACATACGGCAAAGATACTAAGAGATATGCTTATGAGTAGCAGAAATGTAAGATGGATAATGAATACACAATGAGCGACGCAAGTATGTGTGACAATAACTAAAAACAATTTGTGGACGAAGGTAAACTGCAGGACAAAGGCATAAAAACAGAGAATATTGAGATGAGAAATAATATATCTAATCCATTGGGTATTCTAACTAGTATTGTATGTCAAAGAAGGTCGCAAAACGTTTGTGAAAGGGAAAATTCTCGATACAGAAAAGACACCGACGATAAAATATAGGCTCAATTAGAGGAAAAGTTAAAGAGACGGAAAGTTTGGTTTATACATTAGAACAACTGTATTGATAAGTGAAAGTAAAAAATTATCCAGGAAAATATGGTTTCTATAAATGTTGCTGCCCCGAGATCTTAACTTCTGATAAAATGTTCCACGTGAAACAGAAAAATATTATTTTATTTTAACAATATTATATAACTTTGCGCGTTATAAAGATGCAATGGGTGCACCAAGGCACATAAACAAGTACATTCTTGCAAGCATTATCGCTATGGTATTGCTTGGAGGTACTACCATTGCCCAAAGCTATGACCGTAGCAAACTAACAAAAATAGACCATAAGATCACTGTAGGTTTTGAGAGGCGCATATACTCTGTATATATGCCACAAAACATAACCTACAGTAAAAAAACGCAAAGTTCTGTAGATATTTGCAACCGAATATTGCTTCGTATGAAACTAACCAATCACTTCAGAATAGAAACGGGTTTGAGTTATAAAGCCATAGACCGTATACTAAACAATGGAGTGAAACAATACACAGAATTCAGTCTGAGTGATAACAATACAATCTCTGTTCCAATATCACTACAATACCATGTGCGTAATGATAAGAGTAGATTAAGGCCCTACTTTGGAAGCGGGCTGCAATACACTAATCATAATACGAATATTACCAACGGAAAGGATACACAAAACAACTCTCAACAAACATCTGGCAAGCTCAGGTATATTAATTTCATCTTCACACAAGGGCTTATATACGACATCACACCTGACATACAGATATCACAATCAATACACATTCTCCCAGAGAATGGAATCAAGCCTATAGGTATCAACTTTGGTATCGGATACAGAATAAAATAAGTGCAGCCGCATGTGTTCTTGTGACACTCTAAAGAGAGCGAAATATTCGAATCGTTTCAGCTGCCGACTGCAACCCGCGCGAATCATAATTCTCTTTCCCACAACACAAACTTCAACAGCTAATATTGCTTAAATAAAAGAACAGTAAAAGGTTGCAAACACCGCTTTTCGATATTGCAACCAGACAATATAACAGTTAAAAACAAAACAACAATTCCTTGTGAAACATTATGATGTAGCGTCAGACAAGCATCAGCCGCATACCTCACAGTGAAATTGGCCACAACCGCATAAAAAAAGTAAAGGCTACCCTGATTGGGTAGCCTTTACTGCTTCAAGCTGATAATAAACCAAATTACTTAGCTATTATGAAGCTCTTAGAAATTGTTCTCGAATCAGTATTTACTACAAAGAAATAATGACCGGAAGCTAATTTAGAAGTATTGATAGTAAAGTTTTCTTCCTTTACATTGTTGTGTGTCTCTTTGCTTACAAAACGACCTAAACCGTCAATGATAGTATAGGTTACAGACTTTGAAGTCTGATCGAGAGACAATGAAACTTTCAAACTTTCCTTAGCTGGATTAGGGAACAAATTAACCCTTGTATCAAGAACCTCCGGAGAGCTCTTTACAGATATATCAGAAGGGTTGTTATTAACAATCATAGCTACCGAAGGTATCAAACCTCTTGTGCTGGCAAAGTTGAATGAATCAATTGTAGTAACAAAGTTCGCAAAGGTACCAGGCACAGGAGCATTAGCCTGAGCAGGTGTCGTTGTCGGGAAATCTGATGTAGTCTGAACTAGGTTAGAATAATCGAGGATACCGGTAGCGCCTAAACCACGACCATATATACGGGTAAGAGGATGCATAATCCCGTCGGAACCGAGGAAGTGACCACCAGGTACACCTATAGCCAGATAATACCAGGTATTAGCCTCAAGCATGATATTTGCCGGAGTACCTGAAGGAAGAGTCATGCCTCTGAAATTCAGATTTGCACCAGAAGTATCAGACACACCATCATAAGAATGTGTACCAATACCAACCATATCCAACTCGCCATCTTGCATCAAACTATCGTTTGGCTGTGTGTTGGCTCCATCTACCCATTTGAACAGGTATATATTAACAGTCGTTCCCAATACACCACCTGCATTAGTAGACAATGAATACTGAACTCTTGACAAAGCTGTACCTGCATTTTTTACAAAGTACATCGGTCCCCACAAGAAATCACCACCTGAATTCCATGAATTATAAATCGTTCTAATAGGTGCATTTGTAGTAAAGTCATAACGAGCTTTAGCGTACAAGCTATCCGTAGTATAGAAAGAAGTGGTAAGCGTGTTATCAGCAGGATAATCATCAGCTACAGAATGCGTAATTCTGTAAGTCAGATCGAAACGACCTTTGCCTGGCGCTGACAAGTCATACTCAGAATTAGCATACATAGCATAGATAGAATCTCTGTCGGCAAGAACAGGCTGTGCAAAACCTTTAAAAGTAGCAAGGTTAACTGTATCTGTATGCTGAACTGCAGGCACTCCTGTTTCTATAGGAGTGAAAGATAAGGTACTGCTTACTTTTACACCCGTAACATCGTCGCTACCATAGTTAGCTATAAATGAACCATCAATCATTTTGTATGCATGAGGATTACCTGAAGCACCTAACTGATTCGACGGTATAGCAAAGTTATGCCAGTTTGCAACACCACTTGGAACAAAACCAAGATCTTTGGCATTACCTAAACCCCATGGAGTGATGGTGAAACGGGCTGTATCGTTGGCACGGTAAAGTGCTGTTATTGCATCGCCTTCTTCTTTAGATATCATAAATACCGGAATAGTAACACCAGCAACAGGGCAGGTAGTACCAGGACCCATACCAATAGGACCGCCGGGAATGTTATTTACTATTACGCAAGCTACAGCACCAGCTGCTGCACAACGCTCTGCCTTACAGACAAACTCTACACCGCCGCCTCTGTATACATACCCAATTTTACCAGCCAAAGAACCAGCAGGCAAGGCTGCAGCAGCCAGCGTATCAGAAGGTATAACAATTTGTGTATTGACAATAGGTGTAGTAACAGTAGTACCCCAAGGCGTAGTACCTATACCCGGATGGGTATATATTTTTTGACCAGCTACAGAAGCAGGGCTGTTTACAACGAACCTCAGACCCACATAATCTGCATACCAATTCGACTCAGCAGTTGCACCGCCCATCAATGTTCTTGCGCCAAATGCTAATGGATGAATTTGTGCATTGGCAATACCTGTACCGGCGATACACGATGCCAGTAAAAGGTTTTTTAGTGTAACAATTTGCTTCATAATTTTAAATTTTAAATTTGGTTCGACAATTTAGGACTAATTTATAAAATAAACAAAAAATAACGCTATTGAGGTTAGTTTTATAATAAAAATACAGGTAAATTAAACACCAATTCCATATTGCGCACTAATTTCCAACATTTTATCTATCGGACGTTTAGCTGCAATTCGCAAAGATTCTTCCATCAATATTACAGGTTGCTCATACTTCATACACAAATATAATTTCTCCAGCGTATTCCGTTTCATATGCGGGCAATTGTTGCAGGCACAGGCATTGTCAGGCGGTGCAGCTATGAATGTTTTATCCGGAGAACTCTGTATCATCTTGTGCAGTATACCAGCCTCAGTAGCCACTATAAAGGCGGATGAACTATCCTGCTGCGTATACTGAAGCAATGCCGTAGTAGACCCTATAAAATCTGCTACTCTTAATACCGGTTCCTCACACTCCGGATGAGCGATGACTTTTGCTTCTGGATGCCTTACTTTCAATCTTGTTATTTTTTCAAGCGAGAAAATCTCATGCACCATACATGCACCATTCCACAATACCATATTTCTACCCGTAACCTTATTGATGTATGCACCGAGATTTTTATCAGGAGCAAATATAATTTTCTTATCCTCGGGCAAGCTATCTACAATAGCCTTAGCATTAGAAGATGTACATATGATGTCGCTCAACGCTTTGATAGCTGCAGAGCAGTTGATATAAGAGATAACAATATGATCAGGATATTTATCTTTGAACTGCTGAAATAAAACTGGCGGGCAACTATCGCTCAGCGAGCAACCAGCTTTCAAATCAGGTATCACTACTTTTTTGGTTGGGTTGAGAATTTTTGCTGTTTCTGCCATAAAATGCACACCGGCAAAAACAATCATATCCGCATCAGTCTTTGCAGCCTGCCGTGCAAGACCCAGACTATCACCTATATAATCTGCTATATCCTGAATATCCGGCTCCTGATAGTAGTGAGCAAGTATCACAGCATTTTTTTCTTTCTTCAGTTTTTCTATCTCGGCAAACAGGTCAAGAGATGGATCTACATCCATATCAAGAAAACCTTTTTCTGCCAGTGAATCCATAGAAATACTATTCATAAAAAATAAGGGGCTGTAATTGAGAAAATTATTCAGTGCAAAAATATACAACAAATACCGTACCACATTATTCAATTTGAAAAAGTGATGACCTGTAGCCAGCTTTTCCACATCCTTAATAGTAATAACTAAATCTTTATAAAAACTTAGACTATTACTATTAGGAGTGGGGATTGGGGGAATAAAAAATGAAGCACCTATTGCGAATGTCAATGACTCAGTTTATACACATATCATTCTGACTTTATCAACACCATAGAGTATTGAAAATGCTACAAACTAACAGAAATACTGTGGATTGTGAATAACTGTTGTTGTTGGTAAAAACAGGAACGTGAATATCGTAGCTAGTTGTGGATTAATGAGGATAAACCAGAGGTAGTAGAAGAACCAAAATGTATAAAACCTTAAATGCCGGAGAAGAGAGAAGTTATACAGGCAAGGAAGTAGTGTTACCCACAATAATTAAGGTTCTGCTAACAAAAAGATAATGCACATATAATAAATGCCGCAACCGACAAAAAGAATGTGGATAAGTAGTGGAAGAACCGGCCCATAACTAACATTAACACGCTAAAGGTAAATATTTGGTATGCTATGATTGTTTATAAATCGTTTTACCTACCTTTGCAGTCCCCTAAGCGGGTGTGGTGAAATGGCAGACACACTAGACTTAGGATCTAGTGCCGTGAGGCATGGGGGTTCGAGTCCCTCCACCCGCACTTAAATAACAAAACCCGCCGTTAAAGCGGGTTTTGTTATTTAAGTGCTGCCCATTTAAATTATAAAGGACTGATATTTTCGATATCGTCAAGATCCTTGTACCTACCAACAGCTTTTTTGGCTTTTATCAGGTCGCGCAGGTCAAGCAATCTTAGCGGTACGTTGTCCCATACTGCATCTACTGCATGAGTGAATGCCTCATTAAACGAGAGCCCTTTCACACTGGTCAGGATGTCGATAGATACAGGCGGATTCCCAAAAGAAAAAACATCCATTTTATCGTTGTGAAGAAAATTTTCTATCGTCATATCAAAAACCGGCATACCAAATTTTTGAAAAGCGCTCACAATTTTAATATAATTTTCTTCCGACTTTCTCACCCAAAGGTCTATGTCACCCGTTGTTCTGGCGGAGCCGTAATAAATAACAGCATAACCACCAACAACAATGTAATCAACCTGGCTGGCGTTAAAACAACGGATAAAATCCTGAAAATCAGGATTCAGCGATACACTCATATTATTTTGTGTTTTCGAGTTCTGAAAACTGTTCTATCAATGCGGGGTGGATGGTTAATATCAAAGTTATATGCCACACTGTTAAGGTACATAGCCGCAGCCAATCGCTCTTCAGAAGATTTTGATTTCCAGTATGCCGATTGATAAGTATTTGCCTCATGTGAATGACCCGTCCCAATAGTTCTGTCTAGCGTATACATTACTTCAAAGTTAGTGTGAATATTGCTAACATAGAAGGGTTACTCTATCCCAAGGTCCTGCCCATACATACCCACATTCATGCTGCCCGAAAAAATCAGATTGTTGTTTCGGGGGTCGTAGAAGTTGATGTAGGCAAAAGAGTCGTCCATCTTTACCGGCTGTACGTCTGCTATTATCTCTTTCAGCTTTTTGTTTTTGTGATTCACCACTTGTGCCTGACCGGCAAGTAGCAGAAAAGCCCCTACACCTTTTTGCATCAGCGGTTGCAGTTTGTTTCTATACAGCGTGCGGGTGCCGGGAAAAAGTTCTGTATTATAATTTACTAAAGTATCAAGACCGGAGGTGGCTCCGAACGACGGGTCGCCTATACCATCCATTAGCACCAGCGCTCTGTCTATATCCTTTATTTTGAAGGAGAGAGTATATCCCTGAAACAACACATGTACCTGTGGCTTTGTCCACAGATTATTCAGCTTTACGGTTTTCTGTGCCTGCAGCCCATAGCTGCAGCACAGCATGGTGGCAAGTAGTATTATCCGCTTCATAATCCCTGATGGTTATTATTATATCACCAAAGTACGGAAAACAAGTAAATTTATAGCCAAAATACAAACCATGAAAAGTTTTGCCAGCGATAATTATGCAGGAGTGTTGCCACAGGTGATGGAGGCATTGATAAATACGAATGCGCTGCACGCCCGCTCTTATGGTGCCGATGATATTACAGCCAATACCGTTGCGTTGTTTCGCCAGACATTTGAAGCAGATGTAGATGTGTTTTTTGTGTTCAATGGTACCGGAGCCAATGTGCTCAGTATAAGCAGCGCTACCCAATCTTTTAATGCAGTACTCTGTGCAGACACTTCGCACATATATTGCGATGAATCATCTGCACCGGAAACCATAACCGGTTGCCGATTCTTTCCGCTTACCGCCAACGAAAACGGCAAACTGGATATAGAAACTATAAAAACCCGGCTGATAAGAAAAGGAGATGTGCATTATGCACAGGCTACCATGCTCTCCATCACTCAGGCTACAGAGTACGGCACGGTATATACACCTGACGAAATAAAAGCAATAGCTGCTCTCTGTAAAGAAAACGGACTGTACCTGCATGTAGATGGGTCGCGGTTTTTCAACGCTGCGGCATCTCTGGGCTGTAGCCTGGCAGATATCAGTACACATGCCGGTGTAGACATACTATCGTTGGGTGGTACTAAAGCAGGTATGATGTTTGGAGAGGCAGTAGTGGTGTTCAACAAAGAGTTGGCAAAAAACATTGCCTTCAAACACAAGCAGGTGATGCAACTTGCATCCAAGACAAGATTTATTGCAACACAGTTTGCTGCCATGCTGCAAAACGACCTTTGGCGCACCACAGCAGCACACGCCAATGCTATGGCACAACAACTGCACACCGCACTATCGGCACACCCAGCTGTAAAAATCACAAAACCTAAACAAGCCAATGCAGTGTTTGCAGAGATACCCCGCAACTGGTACGAGCCACTGCAACAGCACTATCCGTTTTATGTATGGAAAGACGATATCCACGAAGTGCGCCTGATGTGCGCCTGGGACACCCGCGAAGAAGACATACAAGCATTTATAAATGCTATAGGCGAGATGTAGTGGGTGGTGAACATAATTAGCACATCTTCAACTTATTTTGTTGGTTGTTGTTTTCTAGAGCTATTTCTAAAAAAAATCAACTAAAATTGTTGTTGGAAAATCAGGTTGTCGAACCTGAGAAAAAACACCTGCAGGCACACAAGCAAATATCCACCGCATGTCCACTAAAGATACAATACATAATGACCCAATAGAGCCATCATCTGAAACGGTGACTCAACAGAATGAAAAGCATGCTGAGCCGGAGGTGCATGCTCAAAGTGTAAAAGCCAAAAAAACCAGGGGCGCACAAATACCAATCAAATTCGAAGAGGCCACAGATGAAATCAAAGCAACAAAACAAAGTAAAATTAAAGGCTCAGATACAGTCGGCCACACTGATGCCAACGATGAAATATTCTCAAAAAAGCTGGGCGATTTTTCTGATAAGCTGGCAGATCTGCGGCAGGAAATAGAGCGGCTGGTAGCCACGGATTTTAAAGAGCTGTTCAGGGGGCTGCAATCAGAGCTTATAGACAAAGCCAGAAACGATATAGCCATAGAGTTAAAGAAGTTTGAAAACAAGCGTGTTTTGCTGCAGGATAAAATCAATACCCTGCACCGCGAGACAGACAGGCTTACGGCAATAGATCTGGAAAAACATTTCGACAAACACCAAAAGACGTTATTAGATATTTTCGGCGAGGTAAATACTATCAATCTTACGATTACCTCAATCACCCAAAGTCTCAATAACCTATCGCAGGGTATTGGCTCAGTACAAACATCAATAGAAGAGGTCAATAAAAAAACAGCATCAGATCTTGCTACGTTAAAAACAGATCTGCACCAACACCTGAAGTTGCAGGGAGAAGAAACCCGCAATAGTTTTCAACTGCTGGAAGCACGGCTTCAATCAGTAGCGGAACAAAACGAGCGGCAGCAAAAACAACAAAAAACGAACGTCATTATTCAGATAGTGGGTATGATAATTATTATAGCACTTATAGCGATTCATTTTTTCGTTCCCACAGTTACTCAATAGAAATCCTTAGATGTTTATTGAAATCTGCTTCTAATATTCTTTTTAGCGTCACCATTTCTATATCCTGCTTGCCGTTTTCGAGCCGGGTAATATAAGTTATTCTATTCTGACCCTCTATTAGTGAACTTTGAGCCCCCTACAATTAACAAAGGATATTACAAATAATGTAGAAATATTTGCAATATTACACCCCCTCCCCAAAAAATTAATACGCCATTAAAAAGAATTAAAGGTAATTTTGCACCCGGTTAGCACAGAGTATGCAACTGACAGGATTATATATAAAACCTTTTAAACACATGAGCGGCAATGCTGGCACAGGAATTGAGGGAGAATATTCTGGAGGGCGATCTTTCGGGCTTGCTGCTACACAGTGCGGATGAAGATTTTCCGGCTGAGGTTGCCCGGCTATTACAGTCATTTACCAACGAGGAAACCATTAATACCTTCCTCTCTCTTCCCGAGGAGCTGCAGGTAAGAACATTCTCTTATTTCGACCATGTTATTCAGTTGGGCATCATGGAGGAGTTGCCCAAGCCTCAGATATCAAACATTCTTAATAACCTTGAATCAAATGAAAGGGTAGCCTTTTTCGATACGCTGGACGGGGTAGAAGTCACCGAATACCTGAACCTGCTCAACGATAAAAACCGGCTGGCAACCTACGACTTGCTGGGCTATCCCGAAAAAAGTGTTGCCCGCCTTATCAATACACAGTTTACCACAGTGCGCAAAGAGTGGACACTGGGGCAGGCTGTAGAGCACATCCGCCGGTTTTATACCGACACACCCGCTGCCAATGTGATTTTTGTGGTAGACAACAACGGAAAACTGGTAGATGACCTGGCTATAAGAAAACTAATACTCAACGAACAGACAAAAAAAATAGAAGACATCATGGACGGCTTCTATGTGAAGCTGGATATACAAGACAGCATAGAGGACGCCATCCAGAAATTTAAGGAGTATGACCGTGTGGCTATCCCCGTTACCAACAGCAACAATGTGGTAATGGGTGTAGTAACCATAGATGACGTAATAGACGAAGCGGAAGAAAAAGACACCAAAGACATGCAACAGTTTGGTGGTGTGGAGTCGCTGGATCTTCCGTATGTAAAGACTGGCTTCTTCACCATGATACAGAAGCGGGCCGGCTGGCTTATAGTCCTGTTCATAGGAGAGCTGTTCACAGCTACGGCAATGGCATTTTTCGAGATGGAGCTTGCCAAGGCAGTGGTGCTACAATTGTTTATTCCGCTTATCATATCCAGCGGTGGCAATACCGGCTCACAAGCGGCTACACTTATCATTCGCGCTATGGCACTAAAAGAGCTTTCCTACCGCGACTGGTGGTATGTAATGAAGCGGGAGATACTGAGCGGGCTTACGCTGGGCTTCATACTGGGCTTATTGGGTTTTGTGCGCCTGGCTATATGGCAAAAAATGGGCTGGTACAACTATGGCGAACACTTCAACTGGGTGCTTGTGGCGCTGACAGTATCGCTGTCGGTGATAGGTATAGTGCTGTGGGGTACGCTCACCGGCTCTATGATACCTATGATACTGAAACGTATGAAGCTGGACCCCGCCACATCATCAGCCCCTTTTGTAGCTACGCTGGTCGATGTTACCGGACTTGTAATTTACTTCAGTATAGCAGCAGCCATACTGGGAATATAACCACCACCCCGCCAGTATATGCAGTGTTGGATTATATTTGTTGTTCAATACAACCACTAGTTGCGTATCGTAGACAACAACAACAAATCTTCTCTCAACATCCGGGCTCTGTTCTGCTGTTTGTGGGTGCTTGTGTTTGTACTCTACCTGCCGGCAGCCCGAGCTGGTTTTGTAGCAGATTTCACCGGCTGGCTCGACCAGATACAAAATCATAGTTTTTCTGACTACATTAACCGTACCAATTTCAGTGTAGTAAGCCTGTATCAGTTCACACAATTTGTTACGTGGGTCTTCTATCAGTTGTTTGGCATCAATGTATGGTTGTGGCATTTGTTGTTCCTTACATTACATGTTATCAATGCCTGCCTGCTGGCTACGCTTTGTGGCAGACTCTTGCAGGATAGCGGCGTAGAAAATTATCAGTACATCAGCTACACAGGTGCGGTGCTGTTTTGTGTTACTCCCTATATATCAGAGGTAATAGTTTGGGAGCCCTCATTCCATTATTTGCAGGGCTTGCTCATGGTGTTGCTTATATTGGTATGGGTGCAGCTGTACATACATACACAGCAGCGGGGCTATATTTTTGTTGCACTTTTTGTGTATCTGTTGTCTACCCATTCGCTCGAGGTGTTTTATATAACACCCTGGCTGGTGTTATCGCTCGCGCTGTTTTATGTAGGGCATCAGCCTTACGGCAAAAAAATATTCGGCAAGGTATTATGTTACTTCTTCCTGCCCATGCTGGTATTGTTTGTGTTGCGGCTGGTGGAGTACCGTTTGTTGCATGGTGACTGGGTGTCGCGCATAGGTGCTCAGACAGTATTATCATTGCAGGATACTGGTCTGGGCAAGCCCGCAAAATATCTCTTTCATCTGTTGCTGCTGGGCAGGTATCTTCCGGAACATTGGCATATTGGTAGTGCAACGCTCGCAGATATAAAAAAAGCAGTGTACGATTGCTGCGACTCGGCTCCCGGCATGATTGTTTACTACGGCATTAGTGTTGTGGTGCTTGTAGTATGTACCATCCGGTTTCGCAAACTGAGCGGCAGCCGCAAGGTGGCGGCACTTTTGTTTTTGTTGGTGTTTATATGTTTGCTGCTTATCACACCACTATGGTTTGGCAGTAGTATGTTGGTGATCTATGACCGTTATTCTTATTTTGCCGGTGCTTTTCTGTTTATGCTGGTAGCGGTGGCGATGAGTGCTATCCCCAACAAATACATACGCACAGGCTTGTTGCTCATCTTTATCCTTGCCAATCTTCGATATACCGTTAAGGCAAACAGGTATTGGGGTAAATCGGCAGCGATAATAGATAGCCTGCTGCACAACATTCCGGTACAGGACAATAAAATAGTTCTGCTACTCAACCTACCGGAATGTATGCATGGAGCGCTGATGATAGATGCCACAAAGGAAAGCGAATTCAAACTTATGCACAACCTGTTGCTGCCACAAAAAAAGATAAACAATCCCGTGCATGATGTGATGGCATACAATATGCAATCACCGGAAGACGGAGCACACGTAACAGTGCTGAACGACAGTACCATCCGGGTGACGCTGAACCAGTGGGGTACCTGGTGGTGGTATGAAGCGCAGGGAGGGCAAAGCTATAAGAATGAAGACTACAGTGTCAACATGGTAGACGCAGGTCATTATTACGAAATCACATTGAGCAAATCCGCAGCAGCTTACCAGATACTATACCAGGTAGGCGACCGCTGGAAGGTAGTAGACATGAGCAAGCGTAACGGGGAGCAGCGCTAGACCGCAATATGCACATCGCCACCCAGAGGGTGACCGGTGCAGGTAAGTATACAGCCCCTTTCCAATTCAATATTCATCAGCACTTCATTGTAAGAATGCCACACTTTACCGGAGGTACAGATAGCAGCACAGCTGCCGCATCGGCCGGTTTCGCAGCTATAGGGCAATGACAAACCGTATTTTTTAGCAGCCTGCAGTATGGTGTCGGGATAGGATACAGGGAATGTATGCACCAGACCATTTTGCAGCAAAGAAACAGTGTGCGTAGCAGTATCTGGCGGCAGCGCATATGCTATGTTCCGCTCTATGGTATTGAAGTTTTCTTTTCTTATATGCTCACTATCTATTCCCGCTTCCTCGAGCGCATAAATAACCATGCGCATGTACGGAAAGGGTCCGCATACGTAAAACAGTTGTTTATCTGCCGGGGCATCAGCATACTCTATCAGCAGTTGCCGCACCAGCGACTTGCTGAGCCGCGCCCTGCTAAGGTCAAAGGCAGTGCTATAGAGAAACAATACCCTGAAACGCGTGGGAAATTTTTCCTGCAGCCCATTTAGTGCTTCATAAAACACTGTGTCTGCTATATTTCGGTTGCTATATATAAGTACGGCTTCGGTTTGCTGTTCTGTATGGAGCAGTGCCTTTATAACCGAAAAAACGGGTGTGATACCGATACCGGCTGCAAAGAAAAATACCTGCCGGTAAGCTGCCACTTGGGTAGGCAATGTAAAGAAGCCCGAAGCTCCGGTGGTCATCAGTTTGTCTCCGGCTTTCGCTCTGTCAGCAAGCAGGCGCGAGTAGGCGCCGTTGTCTACCCGCTTCACGGTGAATGTAACTACCTCATCTGTTTGCGGAGCAGAAGATAAAGAGTAAGACCTTCTTTCTTCCCTGCCATGATGGGTGAACACCAATGCTATAAACTGTCCGGCAGTGTAGGGAATAGAACTTCCATCTTCCATCGCAATAGCAATGGTTTTTACACCGGGCACTTCTTCGCGCACCCACTGTACTGTTGCAGGTTTTGGTATACCCTTACTATCACTCATAACTTAAAAATGTAGGCTAAAATTAGCCAACCATATTGATATGGGCTACTTTTGCTGTTGTGAACGATTTTTCTTCCGAGATAATATATAAGACCGCTCGCAGTGGCGGCAAGGGCGGGCAGAATGTGAACAAAGTAGAAACTATGGTTGAAGCTTTGTGGCATATAGCCGGCTCCCGGTTTTTTATGCCCGAAGAAAAAGAAATGATTGCCACCAGGTTGCAAACCAAAATCAACAAAGAAGGTTATCTGGTAGTGAAGTGCAGCGAAACCCGCTCGCAACTGGAGAATAAGGAAATAGCCGTAAAAAAGATGGAAACTATTGTAGCAAAAAGCCTGATAGTACCTAAAAAAAGAAAACCCACCAGAATATCTAAGGCGGCAAAAGAGAAACGGCTGGACTCTAAAAAGAAAGAGTCGCTGAAAAAAGAAATGCGCAGACCGCCGCCATCAGAGTAATTACATAAACACACTATAATACACAAAGACTACCGGCGCTGCTATCAGCAACGAGTCGAACCGGTCTAGTGCCCCACCATGCCCCGGCATTATATTGCCCGAGTCTTTTACATCGGCTATACGTTTCAGTTTGGATTCCAGCAGGTCGCCCAGGGTACCGGCTACCCCGACACATAACGCTATCATTATCCAGTCTATCAGGCTGCCGCCCTCTATGGTATATATTACCGGCAGGCTGCCGTAAATACCCGCCGCAATAATAGTGAGCAATGCACCGCCGGCTGTTCCTTCCCAGGTCTTTTTGGGAGATATAGGAGAAAAGGGAGTCTTGCCAATAAACGACCCTACTATATAAGCCATAGTATCATTCACCCATATCAGCACTATGAGCACAATAGGCAATAAAAAATCGTGTGCACGCATATTGCACAGTAGTACCATGGGGAGTGTGATATAAAACACACCACCAAATGACTGAAAAAGTGCAGATAAGGAATTTCGTTTAAAAAGGGTACTTCCCAACAAGAGTACAGGTGCAGCCAGTGGCAAAAACCGGAATACGCCCCACAATACAGATTTTAGCGCATCGCCTGAATTCCATGAAAACAAAAGAATCAGATACAGAGCCAGCACCTGTATTACTATTGGTAACCATGGTGGCCAGTACGCTTCCGCGTCTATTTTCTGCAACAGTTTGAAAAACTCATGCAGACAAAGCATGTTAATAATACATACAAGCGAGAGAAATCCCCACTCATTGTGCCAAAGCAGACCCGTAAGCATTATTGCAGCAAATACTATTGCGCTGCCGGTGCGCTTATAAAAAACGGGCATATTCAGTGCCATGCTGTAAGAGATTTACTGAAAATCAGAACTTGTTTTTCCACATCATGCTTTCCACCGGCTTGTCTGTGCGGCTGCTATACTTGGCTCCATCCTTGGTGTTATAGGCATTCAGTATTACCCCCTCGGCAGCAAAGTATATGAGCTGACCTATGGGCATTCCTGCATATATTCTTACAGGTTGCACACACGATATTTCCAGTGTCCATGCGTTGCAGAAACCCACATCGCCCTTACCGGCAGTAGCATGTATATCAATACCCAGTCGGCCTGTAGACGACTTTCCTTCCAAAAAAGGCACATGAGCATGGGTTTCTGTATATTCCATGGTTACACCAAGGTATAACATATGGGGTTGCAATACATATCCTTCAGCAGGAATCTCGAAATGGGTAATTTTATTGTGCTTCCTTGCGTCCAGGGTTGTATCGTCGTACATGGCCAGGTATTTACCCAAATGCACATCGTAGGAGTTGGAACCAAGGTTTTTGCGGTCAAAAGGTTCAATAACAATCGTACCTTTTTCTATTTCTTCCAATATCCGTGAGTCTGACAATATCATGCAGCAAATATATATTATTCTCTACCGTCGAAAAGGGTTAGAATGAACTTTTTTGATAAAAGTTGGTGAGATTACCTATAAAAATGATAAATTTGCTCCCCTTCTAAACATATTATGGAATATAGAGAAATAGTAGCGGTAACAGGACTTAGTGGATTATATCAATTGCTGACCACCAAAAGTGATGGCGCAATAGTGCGTAGTGTAGCAGATAAAACAACCAAGTTTATCTCTGCCCGTCAGCACAATGTAACCCCGATAGAAAGCATTGAAGTGTATACCACCGGCGACAATGTGCGCCTGCAGGTAGTGTTTCAGAAAATGACGGAACACGAAGCTGCCATGCCTCCTACCGAAGTAAAAACATCAGATAGTGCAGCTATAAAAAGCTACTTCAAAAACATCTTCCCCGAATTTGACGAGGAGCGTGTATACGTGAGCGACATGAAAAAGATGCTCAAATGGTATGAAGTGCTCAAAGCAAATGACCTGCTGAAATTTGAAGCAGAGGAAGCTGAAACCGCCGAAGAAGCAGCACCTGCTGAAGCAGTGGCAGAAGTGATAGCCGAAGAAGTAGCTGAAAAGCCTAAGAAAGCTGCTAAAAAGAAAAAAGCAGATACCGAAGGCGAACCTGCTGCCGAAGCCAGCGACGAAAAGCCGGCAAAAAAAGCACCAAAGAAAAAGAAAACAGAAGAATAAATACTGTGCTATTCCTAAGCTGATTGTATACAGCGTGTAGCAGACTTTTATTTTAATGAAATACTTTTATATCTTTAGCCGCTACGAAATGTAATCGCTGATGAAAAGAAAATTACTGTTACTGTTTGCTTTGTTGTTTTTGCTGCTCGATATGAGTAGTTGCCGTATGCGTGATGTACAGGGTACATCATACAAAGTGTATAATCAGCCCAGAAAGAACAGCCGTCACTACGGTGCCAAGAAAAGTATCTGGCAGCGCAAAGCATTGTGGGGTAACAAACGCTATGGCCCCCGCCCGCATGCACACAGAGGCAGATACAGACAATAACACTGATTTCTGGTCAAAACTTATATAAAAATGGTTTCAATCTCTACGATTGAAACCATTTTTTCTTTTATTCACCTGTTATTTTTAATGCTTAAAGTGCCGTAGCTGGGTCATTACCATAGCCATATCGTTAGCCTTTGTATAGGCTATGCTATCTGCATCCCGCACAGAGCCTCCCGGCTGTATGGCGGCAGTAATGCCGGCCTCGTGAGCCATACGCACACAATCATCAAACGGGAAAAAGGCATCTGATGCCAGTACAGCACCTGTCGTGCTGAATCCCGACTGCTTAGCCTTGTCCAGCGCATGGCGCAGCGCGTCTATGCGGCTGGTTTGTCCGCAGCCCTTCCCTATGAGTTGTCTGTCTTTTACTATTGTTATAGCATTTGATTTCAGGTGCTTGCACACTATGTTCGCAAACAGCAAATCGGCCTTTTCATTAGCAGAGCAATTGCGCGCTCCGGCTTCTGTCCATTCCGTAAAGTTTGTGGTATCGGCATCCTGCACCAGCACACCGTTCAGTATACGTTTGTATTCTTTTACGGGGTAGAATGCTTTCTTTTGCTGCAGCAGTATCCTGTTTTTCTTGCCCTTCAGTATCGCCAGTGCATCTGCGTCGTATGCAGGTGCTATCAGTATCTCAAAGAAGAGCTCATTGATTTTTGCAGCTACTTCGGCATTTATAGTTTGGTTGGTTACCAGCACGCCGCCAAAAGCACTTTCCGGGTCGCCTGCCAGTGCAGCCACCCAGGCCTCGGCTACTGTATTGCGCTCTGCTATACCACATACATTGGTATGTTTTATGATAGCGAAAACCGGATTGCTAAATTCAGAAACTATCTGGCAGGCAGCATCCACATCAACCAGATTGTTGTAAGATAATTCTTTGCCATTTAGCTTCTCAAACAGGGAATCAAGGTCGCCATAAAAGGCCGCCTGCTGGTGTGGGTTCTCGCCATAGCGCAGCGATTGTTTGTTGGCGTGCGACAACTGAAAATGTGCAGAAGCACCGGTGCTGTTGAAGTAGTCTGAAATAGCTACATCGTAATGAGCACACTCGGCAAAGGCAGCAGCAGCAAGGGCTCTGCGTTCATCCAGTGTAGTATTGCCATTGTCTTTCTCCAGCAGTTGCAACAGATGCTCATACTGGTTTCGGGAAGACACAATGCACACATCTTTGTGGTTTTTTCCGGCAGCACGTATCAGTGACACGCCGCCAATGTCTATTTTTTCTATGATCACTTTATCGTCAGTAGTTTGTTTTACCGTTTCTTCAAACGGGTACAGATCCACAATTACCAGATCCATCATAGGTATATTGTACTGCTGCGCCTGCGCCTGATCTTCCGGCAGGTCGCGGCGGGCAAGTATACCGCCAAACACACCCGGATGCAAAGTCTTCACCCTGCCACCCAGAATTGAGGGATAGCCGGTAACAGACTCTACAGCTATGCAGGGCAAGCCCAATTGCTCTATAAATGATTGTGTGCCACCTGTAGAGTATATAGTAACGCCCAACTCGTGTAGCTTACGCACTACAGGCTCCAGCCCATCTTTATAAAAAACAGAAATAAGTGCAGATTGTATTTTGCGGTTCATTGTATAGATTGAAGTTTAATTTATAACGAGGCGCAAAGATACCAAAATGCCAAGACGAGTGTAGCCCCGCAACGGCTGTTTTTGGTTAAACTGATTAAAAAATCCAGTAAATTGCAGTCTGTGTTGGCTTTGATTTGCTTATAAATTAATTTGCCCTTATATTGTACCTTGATTTAAACAAGTTGTAACCGTATGAAACATGTAACCAGCCTTTTAATAATACTGGGATTGACTATTGGCTTTTTGTCCTGCAAAAAGACCATCAACTGCCAAACACCTGTTATTAAGAACGTGTATTTTTACAGCACTATTTCTACAAAAATAGTTCCGGATTCCAGTGCTTCGCTGGTGAAATACAGAAAAGGCAGCAAATTTTCTCAGGTGTCAGAGGTGTTTCCTAAAATCAATCTTGTAAAAGATGGTTTCAACAAGTACATGGAGTTCCCGCTAAAAGGTGAGGAAACCTACGATTATGATTGGGAGATTACATTGAAACCATCCAACAAAATTTACAGACTTTCTGCGATAGAGCATGAAAGCGCCACCTCAAAAACACACCAATGTACCAATACGGTTACTTACAAAATGAATGATTCTACGGTTACCGTACCGGGCAATCCATATTCTGCTACTCCTAATTTCGTATCTGATGTACGGATAGAGTATTGGTAGTAGTCGGCTTTGCTTAACAGTATTTATATAAGGAGGTGCAAAGCTGCAACTCCTTTTTTTATGCCTGAAAGGCTTTAGTTGCTTCCTTTGACGGAAATACAATAATTCTAACATATACCTACCACTTTAAAGCGTAATTTTGCCACAATTCGGATGAAAAAAATATCAAGGCTACTAAATTACCTTGCTGAATATAAGGGCAAGATCGCGTTATACTTTGCAGCAAACCTGCTGGGTATAATATTCTCCTTGCTCACCATCACTATGATAGGGCCTGTATTGCAGGTATTGTTCAATGTAACGCAGCAGGTAACGACCGGCAAACCCTCTTTAGGTCTTTTTGAAAAACTGACTTCCCGGATAAGCGACCTGATATTGCAACAGGATAAGCTCACCGCATTAGGCTATGTATGTTTCGCAGTTGTAGCTTTCACCATATGCAAGAACCTATTCCTTTATATTGCCCTATATATTCTCAACCCGCTCCGTAATGCAGTGCTGCGCCGCCTGCGCAATGACTTATTTTCCAAGACTCTTTCCCTGCCTATAGGTTTTTTTACAGAAGAGCGCAAGGGGGATCTCATGTCGCGCATGACCAATGACATCAATGAAGTTGAGCTCTCGATAATGAGCGTTCTGGAAGTATTTATACGTGAGCCACTAACAATCATCGCCTATCTCTCTGCGATGGTTATGATCAATTATCAGCTTACACTGATACTGTTCTTCTTCCTGCCGATAGCCGGTTTCATAATTGGCCGCATTGCCAGGTCATTGCGCAAATCTTCCAACCTTGCTCAGGAGCAGCTTGGCAATATGCTAGGTATCATTGATGAATCATTAGTGGGTATGCGCGTGTTGAAGGCGTTTAATGCCGAAGGACACCAGCGTCTGCGCTTTATGAAGCTCAATAACTTGTTGTTCCGCACCCGCAACTATATAGCCGCCCGTCGTGAGCTTGCCTCGCCATTGTCAGAAACCATGGGAATCATTGTTGTCAGCATTATTTTATGGGTTGGTGGTAAAATGGTATTTTCCGGATCGGGGTTCAGCGGACCATTATTTCTTACTTACATAGGCATGTTTTCGCAGATCATCGCTCCGTTTAAGAACCTGTCTTCTGCTTTTTCAAATGTGCAAAAAGGAACGGCTGCACTTGACAGAATAGAACACCTGTTGGCTGCAGAGAACAGTATTACCGAGATACCAGATGCCAAACCGATAAAGTCATTCGAGGACAATATCACCTTCAAAAACGTGCAGTTTTCTTATGGCCAGAAAGAAATACTAAAAGGCATAGATCTCACCATTAAAAAAGGCAAAACCATTGCACTGGTAGGTGCATCGGGTGCCGGTAAGTCTACGTTGGTAGATCTGGTGCCCAGGTTTCATGATGTGACCGCTGGCGAGATTCTAATAGATGGGGTAAATATAAAACATTGCAAAATAGATGACCTGCGCCGGCTGATAGGTGTGGTAAGTCAGGACCCTATACTTTTTAACGATACACTCTACAACAACATCACCCTGGGTACGGGCGGAGCCACCGAAGAGCGTGTGCAGGAAGCGGCGCGTATAGCGCATGCTGATAGTTTCATAAAACAAAAAGGCGAGGGCTACCAGACTTTTGCCGGTGACCGTGGTGCACGCCTCAGCGGTGGAGAGCGGCAGCGTATCACCATAGCACGGGCAGTACTTAAGAATCCACCCATACTTATACTTGATGAGGCCACCTCATCGCTAGATACAGAAAGCGAACGTATAGTGCAGGATGCTATCAACAAGCTGATGCAAAACCGCACCTGCATAGTTATAGCCCACCGCTTGTCCACGGTGCAGCATGCCGATGAGATAATAGTAATGGAAAAAGGAAGGATAGTAGAGCGAGGCACACATACCGGTCTGCTGCAGTCGGGCGGCATATACAAGCGCCTGGTAGAAATGCAGCAGGTAAAGTAATAGACGGCGACAACGAAAACCACGGATAGTATTGTATTTTTGTAATAAACTGAAATAATATGAAGTTCGAAAAACCTGTGCCGGTGCAATGGGTAGCCGACTTTACCGGTGCAAAACTGGTGGGCAATAGCACACAAGATGCAACAGGTATCAATGAGATACATAAGGTAACTGCAGGCGATATCTCTTTTGTAGATTTCGAGAAGTATTACGACAAGTGCCTGCATTCCGCCGCTACTATCATCATCATCAACAAAGAGGTGGCTTACCCTGAGGGCAAAACATTGCTGGTAACAGACGAGCCGTTTACTGCCTATGTCAAGCTGGTAAAACACTTCCGACCTTTTGAGCCCTCTGCCAAAATGATCAGCGATACAGCTATCATAGGCGAAGGAACCATAGTTCAGCCCGGCACCTTTATAGGCAACAACGTGCGCATTGGCAGCAACTGCCTTATCCACCCCAATGTCACTATATACGACCATACCATAATAGGCGATAATGTCATTATCCATGCTGGCACCATATTAGGTGCCGATGCCTTTTACTTCAAGCGCAGGAAAGACAGAGCGGTGCAATATGACAAGATGGAAAGCTGCGGCAGAGTGGTAATACATGACGATGTAGAAATAGGCGCAGGCACCACCATAGACAAAGGGGTGAGCGGCGATACAATAATAGGTGCGGGTACCAAGCTCGACAATCATATTCACATAGGTCATGGTGCGGTGATAGGCAAGAATTGCCTGTTTGCGGCTCAGGTGGGCATAGGTGGCAAGGCAATAATAGAAGATGAGGTAATACTGTGGGGGCAGGTGGGCGTGAGCAAAGACCTGAATATAGGCAAGGGGGCAATAGTAATGGCACAGAGTGGTGTGCCGGCAAGCATAGATGGTGGCAAGGCCTATTTCGGCTCACCGGTGGGTGAGGCAAAGCCAAAAATGAAAGAGCTGGCGTGGATAAAACGCATACCCGAACTATGGGAAAAAGTATATGGCAACAAAAACCTGTAAACGATAGCCATTTGCAATGATAAAAATAGACGACCAACTGCTGCTGCGACCCTATGAAACAGATGATTTCAGACAACTGTTTGATGCTATAAACAATTCACGGCAGCACCTGGGCTCGTGGCTTCACTGGGTAGCAAATACCACCCGGCAGGAGCATTCGCTGGAGTTTATACAACAGGCACAACATCAGTTGTACACACAGGAGGCATTGGCATTGGGTATATTTTTCGATGGCAATATAATAGGGGGTGTAGGTATGCACGACTGGACCCACCCTACCAAAAGAGCGCAGATAGGCTATTGGCTGGTGAAGGAGCATGAAGGTAAAGGAATTATAACCCGCTCGTTGCAGGCTTTTATAGATTATCTCTTCAGCGTAACGGGGCTCAACAAAATAGAGATACACTATGTAGCAGCCAACAAGCGCAGCGGCAAAGTAGCAGAGCGGTTGGGCTTCAGTCTGGAAGGTGTAATAAGGCAAAGCACCCTGAGAAACGGAGTGCCGGAAGACACTATAGTAGCTGGCCTACTGAAATGCGAATGGAAAACTCCTGATTCATAAAAAAACTCCTGATTCATTACCTGCCTATTAAATAATAAAGTATTTTGCATAACAATAGCTATGAAACACAGATTCACATTACTGGCATTATTGGCCGTTCTTATATTCGCAAGTAGCTGCGGGCGCACTATATACAGGGGCAAAGTGTATAAAAGCAACAAATACATTAAGGCTAAGCAGCGCAACCATTTCTGGCACAGGCACGGTGCAAGACCGCGTGCACACCATGGTGGTTATTGGTAATACTATCGGGCAATAATAGAATACTTACAGCAGATGTGGCATACTTACAATGCGTGCCACATCTCTGTTTTCAGGTCATTTATCTGCTTCAAAATCAAGTACGGCTGAGTTCATACAAAAACGCTGACCTGTAGGTGGCGGCCCATCGTCGAATATATGGCCGAGATGAGAGTTACAACGGCCACACTCCACTTCTGTGCGCACCATGCCATGAGAATTGTCGGGAATGTAAATAACACTATTTGGTCGCAGCGACTCATAAAAACTAGGCCAACCACAGGAGCTGGCAAACTTGGCTCCTGAGCGGAACAGTGGGTTGCCACACACGCCACAATAGTAGGTGCCCTTCACATCCGTTTTATAGTACTTGCCGCTGAAAGCATATTCAGTGCCTTTTTCGCGGGCTATATGATATACCTCGCCTGTCAGAATTTTTTTCCACTCACTGTTGGGTACATTCAGTCGGGTGGTGTCTGTGCGGGAGTAGTGCGGGTTATTACTGTTATTAGCCATGTTGGTATTGTTTTTATTCTGTGCGTTGCTGCACTGCACAAATAGCATGGTGCAGACAATAGCGGCAATGAAATTCAATTTACGCATATCCTTCTATATTTTGTAAAGATAAACGATATCGAGGCATATTAGGTTTGTTAAATAATCTGCAAACCTCAAATCTTGCATAGATTTGCGCCTACTTATGCAACCATCCGTTTCCGTATTCTGGTTTCGTCGCGACCTCCGCCTTTCTGATAATGCAGGTTTGTACCATGCTTTAAAGGCAGGTATACCCGTACTGCCGGTCTTCATGTTTGATACGACAATTCTCAGCCACTTGATCGATAAAAAGGACAAACGGGTGCACTTTATACACGATACGCTCACGGATATGCAGGAGCAGCTTACAGCAATGGGTAGTAGCTTGCAGGTGCTGCATGGCACGCCTGCTGCATGTTTCAAAGAGCTCACCGCCTCATACAATATTCAGGCTGTATATACCAATCACGACTACGAGCCGGTAGCTCAGCAGCGCGATGCGGACATAGGCGCCTTCCTGCAAACCAAATCTATACCTTTTCACACCTTCAAAGACCAGGTGATTTTTGAGCAGAGCGAGGTAACAAAAGACAACGGACTACCCTATACCGTATACACCCCGTATAGCCGCAAGTGGAAGGAAAAACTAAATGACTTTTATCTTAGATCTTATCCGGTTGAAAAATACAGTTACAACTTTTACAGGCAACGGCCTTTAAGTATACCATCTTTGCAGGATATAGATTTTGAATCGGCACCGCCCGGTATTTTACCTGCAAAGCTTGATGAGGCTATAGCCGCCCACTACGACAAAACCCGCGACTACCCTGCTGTCAACGGCACTACCCGTATGGGTATTCATTTGCGGTTTGGTACGGTGAGTGTGCGCCGGCTGGCACGTCAGGCCATGCAGCTCAATCCTGTTTTGCTAAATGAGCTTATATGGCGAGAGTTTTACATGGCTATTCTATGGCACTTTCCGCATGTGGTGGACGGTGCATTTAAAAAACAATATGACCGCATTATCTGGCGAAATAATGAAAAAGAATTTGCACTGTGGTGTGCCGGACAAACCGGTTACCCTATAGTAGATGCCGGTATGCGCCAGCTAAATGAGACCGGATATATGCATAACCGGGTAAGGATGATAGTCGCCAGTTTTCTTACTAAAGACCTGCTTATAGACTGGCGATGGGGAGAGGCATACTTTGCCGCAAAACTACTCGACTACGACCTTGCTGCCAACAATGGTGGCTGGCAGTGGGCGGCAGGTTGTGGCTGCGATGCTGCACCCTACTTCAGAGTTTTCAATCCGCAGTTGCAGACACAGAAGTTCGACCCACAATTACAATATATAAAACAATGGGTGCCCGAGTATGCACAGCTTACCTATGCACGACCCATAGTAGCACACGACGCAGCCAGAGATCGTTGCCTGAAAGTGTATAAAGAAGCGCTTTCGGAAGTAAAGTGATTGTGTAACAGAAGCTAAAACTTAGGACATACCATTTTTTTAGCCATTCCTTTGTTAGTAAAATCACCGGTATGAAACAGTGTGATTTCAAAACCACCATTCATGTTGCTGGCTGCTTTCAGTGTCGATACATTCACGTCGTAGCTTACACCTATTGCCAGGCTGTTATATTTTACTCTTATTACCGGAATCACGGCATCGGCCATACGGTAAAAGGCACCACCGGTCAACGTGAATGATTTCATCTCAGCAAGCTCTTTTGTCCAGCTAATAAGTCCTCCGGCTACTATTTCTTTGTAAGTACCCTGAAAAGCGGCATTGACGTGCATTTGTGCCAGTATAGATTCCGTAACATTAAAGCCCATCGCTGCATTACCGTTAAAACGCATATTCTGGGTAATACCCTCTACCTGATAATAAGAAAACTTGGGTTGGGTAAAGTGATAACCAGAGAATCCGACTACGCAGGTAACATTGTTATCCGGGCCCATGCTGGTGTTGTAGTTGATGCCGGCACCCAGATCCCAAAAGCTCATTTTGGCAAAAGGTATGTTCTCCAGCGATGGCAGGTTCACATCAAACCTGCCCCCCTGAAACTGATTGTTGAAGGTAGCCTTTGCCGGGTCGAAACTATATTGCAAATGCCCGCCGGTGAAACCCACAGACAGGTAAGAGTTATGCTCCGGATTCATAGATTTATTGTAATTGACAGCAGGGTATATGCCGGTTATTCGCTGGTCTACACTTCCTGCTTTATCATTAAAACCCAAAACGCCGACACTGAAAAAGTCATTCGACATTTCACTTAGTTGAAAACGACCTTCGGCACTCACAAGTTTTGTCTCAAAAGGGTGACTGATACTGCTCCATTGATTGCGATAATACACCCCCACTTTATAGTCCGATGAAAACACCCCCGTAAGAGATGGATTTCGCAGTACTGATGTTTCATAAAACTGTGAAAAGTGTATATCTGCCTGTGCAATAGATTCAGAGCCTGTGCCGTAAATAAGCACTAACGACAGAAAACATGCTCTGAAAAAACGCCTGATGCTTTTGTTGATAATAGTGTTCTTGTTCATAGGATATAGTTACCTCAAAATACTTACATCGCCTTTTATGCTTATGTCCTCGCCTGTATAGCATACGGCTTCCAAAATATATACATATACATCTGGCTTTGGCGTATCACCTTTATAAGAGCCATCCCACCCGCTCGATGCATCATTCAGGTTTATACCTGTGCGTTCAAATAGCAATTCACCCCAGCGGTTGTAAATACGGAATGTTTTGATTTGCTTCAACCCAATTCCTCTTGGGTAAAAGATATCATTCTGGCCATCGCCATTGGGGGTAAAGGCATTAGGTATGAATACCTGACTATTGTCGCAGTATAGCATTACCGTCACCGAATCCGATGCTTTGCAACCGCGGTCAGAGAGTACATCCACATTATAAGTGGTCATTACAGACATGCTGGCTACCGGATTGTAGCAGTCTGTACAACTAAGGGTTTCACCGGGCCACCACATATACGAGGCAATATTCGTTCCTTTTGCCTCCAGTTGGGCAGTAGAGCCGGCAAGCAAGCGTTGATCAGGGCCGGCATATACTGTAGGCAGCGGATAGATGATTACTGTTACGGTATTTGTGTCAGGGATACAGCCCGCAAGCTTTGCAATAACTGTATAGATGGTTGTATAGTCAGGCGTTGCTATAGGATTGAATATTGTATTGCTGTTGAGACCGTTAGGGGGCAACCACAGATAAGAAGTGCCACCGGTATCAAATATCTGCACCGACACACCCTGACAAACGGCAGTGTCGCCCCAGGCTCTGCTGGTGGTGTGCGTACGCAATCTTACGGTTACCGAAGCAGTATCTGTGCAGCCTCGTGCATCAGTGCCGGTTACGGTATAGGTGGTTTCTGTAAGGGGGGTGG
The DNA here is from genome assembly GCA_021740995.1 of Taibaiella sp. Classification (GTDB taxonomy): domain Bacteria; phylum Bacteroidota; class Bacteroidia; order Chitinophagales; family Chitinophagaceae; genus Nemorincola. The sequence continues at coordinate 36,115 of JAIOYR010000002.1, read as the reverse complement.
CATAAGTAGGGTTGCAGGCTGTGCAACTCAGTGTTGCAGCTGCCTCCCAGGTATAAGTAACTGCACCATACCCGAACAGTGTTGCAGGGTCAGACACACAAACTACAGTATCAGGGCTGGCAGTTACTATCGGTGGTGGGTCTATTACTATATCTCCGCTGGCGGTGCCTACACATCCCCAGCCGTTCACTACTCTGAAAGTTACCGGATAAGTGCCGGGTGTATAAATTGTATGCCCGGGTGAATTAAGCGTACTTGTAAGGCCATCGTAGGTCCACTCCCACGAGGTAATAGGTGACCATATAAACGTGGAAGAATCGATGAAACTAAAAGGCATGCCAATACACACCGGATTAGGGTCGGTTACAAACCTTGCAGTAACGGCATCTACTTTAATAGTGTCAATACCTATACTTGATGTCTGGCAGCCGGTATTATCACTAAGTACCAGTTTGGGTATAAATGCTCCCGGAGTAAAATAAGTATGAGATATGGTGTCTGTGAAAGATACGGTACTGGTAACCCCGTCTGAGAAGTCCCAGGTAATAAACGGAACATTGCTCAGTGTAGCTACAAAATGCACGGTCAGCGGCGCACAACCTTCTAGTGGCGAATAGCTGAACGCACCTGCATAACCAAAGATATTCACCGGCTTTTCTACCGTATCCTTGCAGCCATGTATATTGGTTGCTACCAGCCTCACATTATAAAGACCGGATGTGATATACATGTTTGACGGAGATAAAGCCGTAGAAAAACCACCGTCACCCAGTGTCCAGCTATAAATCGCTGCTCCTGTACTCAGATTAGTGAAATTTACAAACAGCGGCGGACACACAGACACAGAGTCGCTCATAGAAAAGTTTGCATCCGGTCTTGTTACATTTATGTATCCGGTCATTATTGTATCATCCACGCACCCGTTAATATCTGTTATTGTTAGCTTTACAGTATACACACCTACGCCTGAAAAGGAATGTGAAGGGGATGTGACTGTAGACGTTCCCCCATCTCCAAAATCCCATACCGAACTCACTACACCCGGAGAAGTATTGGTGAATACAACAGGGGCGCCTATGCACGGAAATAAGGTACTGGCGCTGAAAGATGCGGTGGGCTTGATGGCTACAATATATGCAGGTCGTCGCAAGGAATCCACGCAGCCTCTGCTATCTGTTACTACTTCTGTAACCATATAAGTACCTGCCAATGCGTATGAATGAGTGACAGGTGTACCCGTTCCTGTGGTGCCGTCTCCAAATCGCCAAAACCTGCTGGATATGGTAGTGGCCGAAACAGCAGTACTGCCATCGGTAAACGTAACACTCAACGGCACACACCCGGTAACCGGCGATCCGGTAAAGCTCACCGAAGGAGAATTGACATGAACGAAATTAGTTTTTGTTATGGTATCCAGACAGCCGTTAGAGTTGCGTATGACCAGACTTATCGTGTGGTACCCGGTATCTGTTACCAGAGCAAATGGTCGTGTATAACTAGGATTTGTTGCACCGGGTATTGTAGTAAAACCATCTACATGCCAGTAATAATTGGTTGCAAACCCGCCTGTAATTACAGAAGTAAATGTAATATTCTGACCCCGGCAAATCTCAGTAGCGCTAGCGGTGAAATCTGGTATTGGTGCCGACAGGTTTATGGTTCGTCGCACGGTATCCCTGCATCCGCTGGCTATATTGTAGGTTGCCAGCGAAACGATATAAGTACCCAGAGAACTATAATCATGTATAGGGTCGTCAAGCGTCGAAGTTGCGCCGTCACCAAACATCCAGAGGTGCGTATCGTCACCCATTGAGCTATCCCAAAACTTAACCCTGCTGGGTGGGGAGCAGAAAACACTATCGCCCATAATGGCTTTGGGTGAGTCAATGATTATGTAATCAGAAAGCGTATAGGGCAAACCCGGACAACCACGCCAATAGGGCCTTACTGTTACATCAAAAGTTCCGGGAACAGTATATGTGTGAGAAACGTCGTCGGGCGGATTTGCCGTGTCATATATGATGCCACCTCCATCACCAAATGACCAATGGTATTCATCTACTGGTCCGGTAACAATAACCGGAGTGAACACAATAGGCGTATGAGCTCCATAGCATACATGCCTTGGCGTGGCGGTAAATGTTACTACGGGCGGCGCACCTACTTCTATTCTCAGTGTATCTGTAGCAGTACAGCCATTAGATGTGGTAATAGTAACAGTAGCTGTATAGATACCTATGGCTGTATAAGTATGCACTGGTGCAGGCCCGGTACCGGGTGTAGTGCCGTCGCCAAAATCCCAGGAATACGTAGCTACCGGTAGCGGATAAATGGAGGTGCCCGGAGGAGGAACCGTAGTAAGAGCATTGCCGCCAAACGTTACGGTCAGCGGCACACAACCTCTGCGTGGTGATGCAAATGCATCGAAAAATAAATCATAAAGCGTATCCGTTTTTGTTACTGTATCACGGCAGCCATTGGCAGGGTTTACAGCTATCATTCTTATCGTTTTCACACCATTTGTTCCATAGGTATGCGACGCAGTACCGCCAGTTGCAGTAGTGCTTCCCTCAAAAAGCCAGCTATAGGTTGTGCCTGCTGGGCCACTTGCGGTGTAGGTTATAGTTTCCGGTGCCGGGCAGGGATGTATAGGTGCTATAGAAAAATCAGTGGCAGGACCGGGCAGAATAGTTATTGTTCGGGTATACGTGGCGGTACATGGACCATTTACTATAGTCAATGTAACGGTATAGGTTCCGGGCGAGGAGTAGGCATGTACACCGTCGTAAGCAGTGCTGGTGCCGCCGTCGCCAAAATTCCAGGTACGGGAGCCATGTGGTGAGCTGGTGTTGGAAAAGGTAACTGATGCAAATACACAGGCGCTGACCGGCGATGTGAACGTAGCAGATATGGTAGCAATGGTAATGCCGGCTATTGCACTGTCTTTACAGCCGTTGGCATCTGTTACTACCAGTTTGGCTGTATATAAGCCGGAGGTAGCATAGGTATGAGAAGTAGGCGAACCGGCTCCGATACCTCCGTCGCCAAAAGACCATGCATAAGTACCCAACGCTCCCGATCCGGCAGTGCTGGTGCTTGAAAATGATACTGCGGCCGGCGGGTTGCACGCTCCGCCCGGCGTAGCAATAGCTGCATCTGGCGGAACATGCACCGTTATATATGCGGGCATCACCAACGATGCCTGACAGCCCATGGCATTTGTAGCAAACAACGTAATTGTATAGCTGCCTGGTCCGGAGAAAGTATGTGTGGCAGGAGTGCCGGTACTTGTGCTTCCATCACCCCAGTTCCAGGTACAGGTTATCGCGCCTGTTACACCACCCAGCGTAGTACTGGTAAAGGTAATAGGAGTGCCCGGGCATACGGCTGTAGCTGAAGCAGTGAAGTTCACTGTGGGCTGAGGGTGTACTGTGATAGTAGAGGAGAAAGTACTGACCGAAGACCCATTGGTAGCTGTCAGGGTAACCAAATGGGTGCCGGCGGCAGCAAAAACCCTCGATGGATTTGTAAGTGTAGAAATCCCACCTCCCGATGAGCCAAAAACCCATGAATAGGTGGTACCGGCCGAGGGCGTGGTGGTATTAGTAAAATTGACAAGTAACGGAGCGCAACCCGATGTTGGCGAAGCAGTAAAGCCCGCCGTAAGCTGGGCAGAACCAGAAGTCGCTGAAAATATAATCAGAGTAAATAGTAAATTTTGTATAAATATTCTCATGTACTTTAAAATTATTTCATGCGTTTTTTTTAGACGGATGATAAAGTTAATAATCTTTTGTTAATAATAGACATGTCAATTTTGAAACAAGTTAGTGCAAAAGCATTATTTATTTTTCAGATAAAAATATTTTTATGCTCCTAAACGGCTCAATAATGCAAATCATAGATTTATATCAAAGAGAAATCTGCTACTAATACCCGTTTTTTAATAAACATGCCGGATTACGGCATTAAATACTACAATTGTGTCTTCAGGTAAACTGGCTCCGGCAAAAAAATAAATGTTAAAGGTTTAAAAAAACACCCGTACCTACATAATATATGCTTATTAGCACATGTAAGGTAGAAAATATTATTTCAATTTAATAATAATAGACGGTTAAAACGATTGTTTCGTTGGAAGATGCCCTGTAAAAGTTACACATTAAGTTTTGTAAACAGCATTTTTGTAACATTATTCGTGTTTATTTTGCAGGTTATGGTAATGAAGAATATTGGTATTAGAACCGGCATTTTCAGTCTTTTACTTTTTTGTGTTGCTTGTGGCAGCTCTAAGCGGGCAGGAAAAGCATTTACAAAAATGCCCGGAACATGGCAGACTCAGCCCATAGTCATTGATGGCGATTGTACAGATTGGCCATCGCCTTACCCAAATTATGATGCAAAAGCAATGGTTGCATATGCCACTTCCAACGACCGGGAAAACCTGTATGTAACTATGCAAACAGGTGATGCACTCACACAAATAAAAATTCTGAAGCAGGGAATGACGGTATCGATAGACACCGGTGGCAGAAAAGATCCGGGCTTTAATATCAATTTCCCTTTGCAAAACGATGACGACTTGTCTGAACTGCTCATGCGGGGCGATGGGCAGAAGGGCGGCGGCAGCACCCATCTGGGCAGGCAATTTGAGCAAAAGCTAAGAAAAAGTGCAGAAGGCAGCACCCAGTTTTCGCTCGATGGTTTTGGAAGTTGCAACGGTGGCTTTTTAGTTTCACAGACTACTTCTTGTGGTGTAAAAGTAAAACTGAGCATAGACGAATACAAACAATTGGTATGGGAGGCGGTAATACCCTTTAAAGCAATATATGATATGGATAGAATTAATTCGTCATTCTCCGGCAAAGCTATAAGCGTATGTTTTGCTGTAAAGGCATTCAAAAGCCCATCTGCTAAAGGTGGCGACAATAATGCAGCCCCAATGAACAATAACATGGGTGGCGGAATGGGCGGTGGCGGAATGGCAGGTGGTGGCAGGCTGAACAGCACCCCTATGGGGCCCACAAGCACCAGCCCCGGCAAAGATAATCCTATGCAACGCCTGTATGAAAGCAGCAAAACATGGAAACATTTCAGCATAGCCTGGCAACAATAGAGAAAACAAACCCAGCCGATTATTTGGTTTGTTTCATAATCAAATGCTGCTTGTATTTTCGCTCCTTAGATGTAACTTTGTCTATTCTATTATACACTTCAGTAAGCACACACAGTTATGAATCTTTTATTGCAGGCAGTAACACAGAATACACCGGTCAACTATTTTCCAATAGCATTACAGTTGGTGATCGCTGTTGGTTTTATTATAGTGATGATGGGTGCCACACATCTGTTGGGGCCCAAACGGAGAACAAAAGATAAACTGGTAAACTTTGAAAGTGGTATACCCTCTGTAGGCAATGCCCGCCAGCCTATGGGTATCAAGTACTTTCTTGTGGCCATTCTTTTTGTTCTCTTCGATGTGGAAGTTATTTTCTTTTACCCATACGCAGTTAATTTTAGATATTTGGGTCAGGAAGGATTTTTAGCTGTGGTTATGTTTGTATCATTTTTCCTTTGTGGTTTTATATATATAGTGAAAAAAGGTGCGCTTGATTGGGAAGATTGATTTTCATTTTTTACTTTTTAATTTTTAATTTCAATATGGGTAGGCCAGTACAATACAATACAAATGTGAAAATGGTGGAGATACCCGAAGGGTACTCCGGTGAAGGATTTCACGCTACTTCTTTTGACAAAGTAGTGGGGCTGGCCCGTAAAAACTCATTGTGGCCATTACCATTTGCAACATCTTGTTGCGGGATTGAGTTTATGGCTACCATGGGCTCAAACTACGACCTTTCGCGCTTTGGCTCCGAAAGAATGGGTTTCACTCCCCGCCAGTGCGATATGTTATTGGTAGCGGGCACCATTTCCAAAAAGATGGGGCCGATTTTACGTCAGGTATACCTGCAAATGGCTGAGCCTCGCTGGGTGATAGCTATAGGTGCATGTGCCAGCAGCGGCGGTATATTTGATTCTTATTCAGTGCTTCAGGGAATAGATCAGGTGATACCGGTAGACGTATATGTGCCGGGATGCCCTCCCCGTCCGGAAGGCATCATAGATGGTATACTTAGACTACAGGATCTGGTACAGAACGAAAGTCTGCGTCGCAGAGGAAGTGGTGTATACAAAGAATTGATGGAAAGCTACGGAATACAGTAATTTTTCGAAAATCAGAAAAGACATTTCGACTACAATAAAAAAGGCTTTTTTAAAATCGGGTCAGAACTTTCAACTTTTGACTTTCGACTTTCGACTTAAAAAATGACAAACGAAATAATCAGACAGCGGTTGACGGATAAGTTCGGAGAGGCTCTCACCGGATGGGAGGAGCCGTATGGTATACTAACATTCACCGCCCCAGCCGAAATGAACCTGAAAGTAATGCAGTTTCTTCATGATGATGAAACACTGCGTTTCCGGTTTATGACAGACCTCACGGGCGTTCATTTTCCCGACAGAAAGGGAGAAGAACTGAGTGTGGTATACCACCTGCACAACCTCACCGACAATATACGCCTCAGATTCAAAATATTTGTGCCTATTGAAAAGCCAGATGTATACACAGCTTCCAAGCTTTTCTCGGCAGCCAACTGGATGGAGCGGGAAACCTACGATTTTTTTGGTGTCAACTTTATAGGGCATCCTAATCTTGTCCGCATTCTGAATGTGGATGAGATGGACTACTTTCCTATGCGCAAGGAGTACCAGATGGAAGACCCCACAAGAACGGACAAAGACAATGAAATGTTTGGCAGGTAAAACAGCAACTTATTAAGTAAATATATTTGGTAATGGTACTCGCAGACCTTGATATAAACAAAACATACACTTACGCTGACTACTTCAAATGGAAATTTGAAGAGCGGGTGGAGTTGATAAAAGGTCGTATCTTCAAAATGAGCCCTGCACCAAACAGGCGACACCAGAGGCTTTCAGGAGATATATATTATGAATTGCGCAACTACCTGAAAGGTAAAAAATGCGAAGTATACGTTGCCCCATTCGATGTGCGACTGCCACGTAAATCGAAAGAAGATAAAGATATTATTACCGTGCTGCAACCTGACATTTGTGTGATATGTGACCCCTCAAAACTGGATGACCGTGGCTGTATAGGTGCGCCGGATATAGTAGTTGAAATTCTATCGCCCGGAAATAACAGCAAGGAATTAAAAAATAAATTTGAGATTTACGAAGAGTCGGGTGTAAGCGAATACTGGGTAGTGTCGCCACAAGACCAGACATTCGCTTTATACAGGCTGGAGGCGGGTACTTATCAGTCATCACGCCTGATGGTGGCAGGAGATATAGTAACTTCTACAGTATTACCCGGATTTTCATTGAACCTTTCTGAATTGTTTGAAAAAATTTAGCATGACCGAAATACAACCACAACAACAGCACCATATAAAACTTTCTGAAGAATCTCTTCAGAAACAGACTACCACGCTCAACCTTGGTCCTACACACCCTGCCACGCATGGTGTGTTTCAGAACATAATGGAGATAGATGGGGAGCGGGTGCTGGAAACAGTACCTACAATTGGTTATATCCACCGTGCATTCGAAAAGATAGCAGAGCGCAGGCCCTACTATCAGGTAACTACGCTTACAGACCGGCTCAACTATTGCTCAGCGCCCATCAACAATTTTGGGTGGATGATGACTATAGAAAAACTGCTGAATCTCAAATTGCCAAAGCGTGTAGAATACTTGCGTGTAATAATTATGGAACTGTCGCGTATAGCAGATCATCTGGTGTGCAATTCAGTGATAGCGGTTGATACCGGTGCGCTTACACCGTTTACTTATGTGTTTCAGCAACGTGAGAAGATATACGAAATGTTTGAGGAGGTGTGCGGCTCCCGCCTCACTACCAATATAGGCAGAGTTGGTGGTTTTGAGCGCAATTTTTCTGCTGCGTTCTTCACCAAGCTCCATGATTTTATGGAGAACTTCCCTAAGGTTTTAAAAGAATTTGAATCCCTGCTCAACCGCAACCGCATATTTATGGACCGCTGCATAGGCGCAGGACCCATAAGTGCAGAGCGTGCGTTGAACTATGGTTTTACAGGCCCCAATTTACGGGCAGCAGGTATCGACTACGATGTGCGGGTAGCCCAGCCATACTCTTCTTACGAAGACTTTGATTTCAAGATACCTATAGGTACTACCGGCGATGTCTACGACCGCTTTATGGTGCGCAATGGAGAGATGTGGGAGAGTGTAAGCATCATCAATCAGGCCATAGAAAAGATAGAGAAGATAGAAAAAGAAGACCCTGCACAGAAAGAAATATTTTATGCTAAAGAAGCAGACCATTATCACCTGCCGCCAAAAGAGGATGTATACACTAAAATGGAAGCACTTATTTGGCACTTCAAGATAATAATGGGTGAAATAGATGTGCCACCGGGCGAGGTATATCATTCGGTAGAGGGCGGCAATGGCGAGGTGGGTTACTACCTTATAAGCGATGGCGGCCGCACACCATACAGATTGCATTTCCGCAGGCCATGCTTCATTTACTATCAGGCCTACCCTGAAATAGTGGAAGGCGGTTTGCTAAGCGATGCAGTAGTAACCCTGAGTAGTATGAATGTAATAGCCGGAGAGCTGGATGCATAAATAGAGTGCCATTTTGAAAAACACAATCAGCCAATCTAAATGAATATAAAGTTTAGCGAACAAAAATTAAGCGAAATCAAGGAGCTTATTGCCCATTACCCAGAGGGTAAGCAGAAGAGTGCCCTGATACCATTGCTGCACATTGCTCAGGACGAGTTTGGCGGCTGGCTCGATGCGCCAGTTATGGACTATGTGGCAGAAATATTGAATATACTGCCCATAGAGGTGTATGAAGTAGCTACCTTTTACAGCATGTTCAATACCAAACCCGTAGGTAAGTATCTGCTGGAGGTGTGCCGCACCGGCCCTTGTATGCTCAATGGCAGCGACGAAATGATTGAATACATCAAAGAGAAGCTGGGTATCAGCGAGGGCGAAACAACGACCGATGGTCTGTTTACCCTCAAGCCCGCAGAGTGTTTGGGAGCCTGTGGTTACGCACCCATGATGCAGCTCGGCAAAACGTATAGGGAGCATCTGACGAAAGAGAAAGTAGATAAACTAATAGAAGAACTAAGAGGAAAATAATAAAACTAAAATGGCATACGACCTATCGCTCGAATTTCAGCTTTCTGCAGCACCCGATAGAGTGATGCAGTTGCTAACTGATGCAGTGCTGATAAGAAAATGGAGTGGAGGTGAAGCGATACTGGAAAACAAAGTAGGCGGGGAGTTTATGATGTTTGACGGCTGGGCTACCGGCAACGTGTTGAAAACGGGTGCAAGCGAACTGGCATATACCTGGAAAACAACCGATTGGGCAGAGGATACAGCACCAACTGAAGTTCATTATTTGCTGAAAAAACACGATGGTGGAACGAAGGTAACAATAACCCATACTGGACTTCCCAATGAAGACGAAATGAAAAGCCATCGCAGCGGCTGGACAGATTACTTCTTTGACCCAATGGAAGACTATATAATGATTTTTGAACAAGACTGATGAAGTACTTATTAACCATACTGTTATTGGCTCTTAGTTGCTGCACCTATGCACAGCAGCCCGACTATGCTAGTCTTAATCATGCGATAGCTGACTTCGACAAGGCGTTGGAGTCAAGAGACAGTGTAGCACTCAAATGGCTGGTAAGTGACAAAATAAGTTATGGTCACTCGAACGGCTGGATAGAGACAAAAAAAGAACTGATAGACGACCTGTACAATGGGAAGCTGATATACAAAAAAATAGCAGCTACAAAACCGGAGGTCAAAACTACCGGAAATTTAGCCGCAGCACGAAGTGTAGCAGATATTGATGCGGTAATGGATGGAAAGCTGATGTCCTTCAAGCTGAAAGTATTGCAGGTATGGACATGGGAAAATGAACATTGGATGCTGTTTGCAAGACAAAGTGTATCAGTACCAAAAGAAAAATAATTGTAAACTCAAATTGAAATCGTCGGTGCATAGCCACCAACTATTGACTTTTGAATTTTGACTTTTAAAAATGGCGATAAAACTTTTATTAGAAAACGACCACATAGAAGGTATCCGTTATTTCGATACCTACCGGAAGAACGGCGGCTACCGTGCTGCAGAGAAGGCATTTAAGATGTCGCCTGCTGATATAGTGGAAGAGGTGAAAAAAAGCGGTCTGCGTGGTCGCGGTGGTGCGGGTTTTCCTACCGGCATGAAGTGGAGCTTTCTGGCAAAGCCGGAGGGAGTTCCACGTCATCTGGTGTGCAATGCTGATGAATCAGAACCCGGTACATTCAAAGACCGCTACCTGATGGAGTTTCATCCCCACTTGTTTATAGAGGGATTGCTTATCAGCAGCTTTGCACTCGGCAGCAATGCTACATATGTCTACATACGTGGCGAGTACGCATGGATACCGGAGATACTGGAGCAGGCGATTATAGAAGCCAAAAACAATGGCTTTCTGGGAAAGAATATTCTGGGCACAGGCTTCGACTGCGAGATATATGTGCATAGGGGTGCAGGGGCTTATATCTGTGGAGAGGAAACCGCACTGATAGAATCGCTGGAAGGAAAACGTGGCAATCCGCGCATGAAGCCACCATTCCCTGCTATACAGGGTGTGTGGATGCGCCCAACAGTAGTGAATAATGTAGAAACCCTTGCAGCTGTCGTACCCATCATCAATATGGGTGGCGATGAGTATGCAAAGATAGGTGTAGGTAAGTCTACGGGCACCAAGCTGCTTTCTGTTTGTGGCAATATCAACAAGCCGGGAGTGTATGAAATAGACATGACCTGCTCTGTAGAGGAGTTTTTGTACAGCGATGAATATTGCGGAGGTATACCCAAGGGCAGAAAACTTAAGGCGTGTATACCTGGTGGCTCATCTGTGCCTATAGTACCTGCCAATTTGCTGCTGAAAACAGCAAAAGGTGAAACACGATATATGAACTACGAGAGCCTGTCAGACGGTGGGTTTGTATCAGGTAGCATGATGGGCTCAGGTGGGTTTATTGTGCTGGATGACGCACAATGTGTAGTGCGTCACACCATGACCCTTGCCCGCTTTTACAATCACGAGAGTTGTGGACAGTGCAGCCCATGCCGCGAAGGCACCGGCTGGATGTACAAGATACTGAAGAATCTAGAATACGGAAAAGGAAAGATGAGCGACATAGACCTGCTTTGGGACATACAGCGCCGCATAGAGGGCAACACCATTTGCCCGTTGGGCGATGCTGCCGCATGGCCGGTTGCAGCCGCTATCCGTCACTTCCGCGATGAGTTTGAATGGCATGTACTGAACCCCGAAGAATCGCAGACACGTAACTATGGTCTTGCACACTATGCCGACCCGATACATGTACCTGCAAGTGCTTAAATTATTTAGATTTATTTTATGTCTGAAACACCGAATTTTAAAGTAACAATTGATAACATTAGTATAGAGGTACCCGCAGGTACTACTATACTCAATGCAGCACGTATGATAGGCGGAGAGGTAACACCGCCGGCTATGTGCTATTACAGCAAGCTGAAAGACAGCGGTGGCAAGTGTCGTACCTGCCTGGTAGAGGTAAGCAAGGGCTCTGAGAAAGACCCCCGCCCTATGCCAAAGCTTGTTGCCAGCTGCCGTACTACTGTAATGGATGGTATGGAGGTAAAGAACATCACCTCTCCCAAAGTGGTAGATGCCCGCAAAGGTATTGTAGAGTTCCTGCTGCTCAATCATCCGCTCGACTGCCCGGTATGCGACCAGGCAGGTGAGTGCGACCTGCAAAATCTGAGCTATGAGCATGGCAACGAAGCTACCCGTTACGAATTCAAACGCCGCACTTTTGAGAAAGAAGACATAGGTCCATACATATCCCTGCACATGACGCGCTGTATCATGTGCTTCCGCTGTGTTTTTGCTGCAGAACAGTTAACAGAAAAGCGGGAACATGGTATACTGGAGCGTGGCGACCATGCACAGATAAGCACCATGCTCCACAAAGCACTGGACAACGAATTTATAGGAAATGTGATAGATGTGTGCCCCGTGGGTGCACTTACAGACAAGACGTTCCGCTTCAAAAACCGTGTATGGTTCACCAAGCCGGTAGATGCTCATTGCAGTTGCACCAAGTGCAGTGGCAAGGCGCGCTTATGGCTCAGAGGAGAGGAGGTATACCGCGTTACTGCCCGCAAAGACCAGTGGGGCGAGGTGGAAGATTGGATTTGCAACGATTGCCGTTTCCACAAAAAATCTACTAAAGATTGGGTGATTGAAGGACCATCAAAAATAGCTCGCAGCAGCGTGATAGCTCAGGGGCATTATGAAGGTAATGTGGGAACAGCACCTACACCCATTCTCATTGATAAGGTTATAGGCAAACAACCTAAAATGTTGTTGGACATACACAGCATCAGCGATGTGAACAAGCCAGAAATACACTTGTCAAAAATTGACGGCCCTGCACATTCAGATGATTTTAATTCTGTAACGAAAGGGGCTAAAAAATAGCCAGATCTGGCTAAAGTCAACTTTAGCATTTTTGAAAAAGGGATAAATGATTTTAACCACAGAACATATCAAACAGGTTATTGCCAGCTTTTTCTCAAAAAAGCCTGTAAAAAAAGTGTGGCTCTTCGGATCATATGCCCGTGGAGAAGCAGATGATACTAGCGATATTGATGTTTTGGTTGACATTGACTATAATGCGCTTGCAGGATTTGAATACTTTGGTTGGCAGGATGAACTTGCAGAAAAATTGCAAAAAAATGTAGATATAGTGAGTGCAGGCTGGGAAAATAAATACATAAAACCATTTATAGATAGAGACAAACTTATTATCTATGAAAGGTAGTATGCCCGACACTATCAGACTATCGCACATTAATAGAGTGTATTGATAACATTGAGCTTGCTTTACAAGATGTTACATTTGATGATTTTTTTGAGGATGCAATTATCAGAGCGGCCGTGGTACATTGGTTAACTGTTGTTGGTGAGGCTGCTCGTTATGTGTCTGAAGAAACCAAAAACAGGTACACCGATATTGAATGGAAAAGAATGGTCGGTATGCGAAATGTAATGGTTCATAGATATTTTGACATAGACTATCTTGCTATTTGGAAAGCTACAATTCTATTGAAAGATCTGAAAACAAAACTTAAAGCAATAAAACTCGGGTAAACTATCATTTTTTAACTAACTAAAATTACTTTTGCTCCACTATGCTGTTACTACAAATTGACACAGCGCTTATAATAGAAAAGCTGATACTCATTTCCGCTATCCTGATGGTGTCATTGGGTATAGCTATGTATGCTACATGGGGCGAACGAAAAGTAGCCGCTATCATGCAGGACCGTGTTGGCCCAAACCGTGCCGGCCCTCTTGGTCTTTTCCTCCCACTTGCCGATGGTCTTAAGCTTTTCTTCAAAGAAGAAATTATACCGGACCGCTCCACGCGCTTCATTTTCATTCTGGGTCCTTGTCTCGCTATGCTTACTGCGCTTATGACCAGTGCAGTGATTCCCTGGGCTCCCGACTTTATTACCTCGTCGGGGCATACCGTAGCTTTTCAGGTAGCAGACATCAACATTGGCATCTTGTTTGTCTTTGGTGTGGTAAGTCTGGGTGTGTATGGGGTAATGCTGGGTGGCTGGGCGTCAAACAATAAGTTCTCATTGCTCAGTAGTATTCGTGCAGCATCTCAGGCTATCTCTTACGAGTTGGCTATGGGTATCAGCCTTATAGCGCTACTTATGATGACCGGCTCGCTAAGCCTGCGCGAGATCGTGCAGCAGCAACATGGCTTCTGGGGCGATGGCTACTTCACTTGGAATTTCTTCAAGCAACCGGTTGGCTTCATCATATTTCTTACCTGCACTTTTGCTGAGCTTAACCGTGCACCGTTCGATTTGCCGGAATGTGAGAGCGAGCTGAACATGGGCTATCATCAGGAGTATTCATCTATGAAGCTGGGCTTTTACCTCTTCGCAGAGTATATCAATCTGTTTATCAGCTCCACTATACTTATTACACTTTATTTTGGTGGGTACAACTTCCCTTTTATGGATCAGGTTGCAGCCAGCGTGAGCCCGTTGTTATTTAGTATTATCTGCATGTTGGTGCTTATATCCAAGGTAGTGGGCATGATTCTCTTTTTCATGTTTGTTCGCTGGACGTTACCCCGCTTCCGTTACGATCAGTTGATGAAACTGGGCTGGCGGTCATTGATACCACTTGCATTAGCTAATATGTTGGTAACAGGAATATTGATATTGTGGGTTTTCAAAAGCCATTAAATATAATTTAGAAAAAGAATATACGATGCTGACCGTGCAACAGATAAAACATACCGTTACCGACTATTTCAAAGATAAGCCGGTGAAAAGAGTATATTTGTTCGGTTGAGGCTGGTAAATTTTTCATTTGGATTTGTGAAACTGATTAATTGTATTAAACGACACAGATACAAAAATTGAACACATTATAGAAGTGCTGGAAAAAGAAAACAATGCAAAAGTTAACTAACAGAGCCATACAGATAGACCGCAGCCCGATGACTTTCGGGGAGCGTGCTTACCTGCCTGCTATCGCCAAGGGTTTGGGCACTACACTTAGTCATATTTTTAAGAAAAGTGCCACAACCAGCTATCCCGAAGAAAAGCGACCTTTTAGCCCGGTATTCCGTGGACTGCATGTACTCAACAGGGATGAGACAGGAGCTGAGCGTTGCACTGCTTGTGGTCTTTGTGCGCTTGCCTGCCCTGCCGAAGCCATAACTATGGAGGCTGCAGAGCGCAAACCCGGCGAAGAAAAACTGTATCGCGAAGAAAAATATGCTGCAAAATATGAGATAAATATGCTCCGTTGCATCTTCTGTGGCTATTGCGAAGAGGCTTGCCCCAAGGATGCAGTATACCTTTCCGAAACCGTAATGCCATCAAACTACAACAGAGCTTCATTTATATACAAAAAAGAAGACCTGCTGATTGCTCACCCTCAAAAACATGAAGGTAAATAATATGGGCATTTACGACTTACTTTTCTGGGTACTATCTGCTATTGCTGTTGGCTGTGCGCTCGGGGTTATCCTTAGTCGCAATCCGGTAAATAGTGTGATGTTCCTGATACTTACATTCTTTTCCATATCTGGTCACTACATACTCATGAATGCACAGTTTCTTGCTGTTGTCAATATCATAGTTTATGCCGGAGCTATCATGGTATTATTCCTTTTTGTGATCATGCTTATGAACCTAAATGCCGATGTAGAGCCCCAAAAGGGGCAATTGGTACAGTTGGCGGGGGTCATATCGGGCGGGGTAATGTTTCTGGTATTGCTCGCTGCAATTAAAACGGCCGTACCTGTATCTATCGATACTAATTCTATCGACATTGGTCTTATTACCAACCTTGGCAAGGTGCTGTTCAAAGAATACGTATTACCGTTTGAGATCAGTAGTGTACTGTTTCTGAGTGCTATGATAGGTGCGGTAGTGATAGGTAAAAAAGAACCACTAACTCAGGAAGGCGAGGTGTAATCAGTTTTAATTATTTATTTTTAATTTTTACTTTAAGGCTATGCCGGTAAATTCAACACATTATCTTTTTCTAAGCTTGCTGCTGTTTTCTATCGGCATCATGGGTACACTTATGCGGCGCAATGCCATTATTATATTTATGTGCATTGAGCTCATGCTCAATTCTGTGAACCTGCTTCTGGTAGCTTTCTCAAAAATCTATGCAGACCCTAATGCACAAATATTCGTTTTTTTCAATATGGTGGTAGCTGCTTCAGAGGTAGCGGTGGGGCTGGCAATTATAGTAATGATGTATCGCAAGGTGCACTCAGTAGATATAAATATTCTAAACAGATTAAAACACTAAAATTCCTGCATTTGCAGGATTGGCGTTATGGCTAACCTTGTTTACTTAGTACCGTTATTCCCATTGATAGGCTTCCTTATCAATGGTATCTTCTGGAAAAAAATGCCGAAGTCCCTTGGCGGGGCTATTGGCACCGTTGCAATACTTGCTTCGTTCATCGTTTCACTTGGCATCTTTTTCGAGGTGAAGAGTGCTGCATTTCACGGACCGGTTATTGTTACCCTGTTCGATTTTATCAACTCTGCTAATCTGCATGTGCCATTCGCCTTTCAGGTCGATGCACTTTCTTCTTTGTTTCTGTTGATCATCACCGGCGTAGGTTTCCTGATACACGTTTATTCTACCTCTTACATGCATCACGACGAGGGCATGGTGAAGTATTTTGCCTACCTCAATCTGTTCGTGTTCTCAATGTTGTTGCTGGTACTCGGTGCCAACTACCTTATTATGTTCATAGGCTGGGAGGGTGTAGGGCTTTGTTCTTACCTGCTTATCGGCTTCTGGTTCAAAAACAGGGATTATACAAACGCAGCCAAAAAAGCATTTGTGATGAACCGTATCGGTGACCTTGGCTTTCTGGTAGGTATGCTTTTAGTATTGTTCAATTTTGGCACACTCTCTTATCTCGAGTTTTTCGGAAAGATTACAGAGGGCACAGTTGCAGTCAACAGTTCTGTATACAACTGGATTGCACTTTGTTTCTTTATAGGTGCTACCGGTAAGAGTGCTCAGCTGCCACTATACACCTGGCTGCCCGATGCCATGGCGGGTCCTACTCCGGTTTCGGCACTCATACATGCCGCTACCATGGTTACTGCCGGTATCTATATGATAGCGCGTAGCGGTGTTCTGTACAGCCTTACCCCCGAAATCCTACATATCGTAGCCGTTATAGGTCTTATTACTGCGATTGTTGCGGCCTCTATAGCTATCAAGCAATACGATATTAAGAAAGTACTTGCATACTCTACTGTTAGCCAGCTTGGTTTTATGTTTCTGGCACTGGGTGTTGGTGCCTATACTACTGCTGTGTTTCACGTTATGACACACGCATTTTTCAAAGCTCTTTTGTTCCTTGGCTCCGGCAGTGTCATTCATGCCATGGGCGGCGAGCAGGACATCCGCAAAATGGGCGGTCTCGGCAAGCACATGAGGGTTACACAGGCTACCTTCCTTATTGGTTGCCTTGCTATCTCAGGTATACCCGGTTTGTCCGGTTTCTTTTCTAAAGACGAGATACTTGCGAATGTTTTCATGCACAGCCCGGTGATGTATGCTTTCGGTATACTAGCAGCCATGATGACCGCTTTCTACATGTTCCGTCTATACTTCCTTACTTTCAATGGTAGTTTCCGCGGCACAGAGGACCAGCATCATCACCTGCATGAAAGCCCTGCTGCAATGACAATTCCTCTGGTTGTATTGGCAATATTATCTATTGTAGGCGGTTATGTGGGTTTACCTGCAGTTATCAGCGAGCACAATGCTTTTAGCGATTTCCTCAGTCCTGTTGTTACCAATTTCGGCACACATCATTTGTCGCATGGCACAGAGTGGGGGCTAATGGGATTATCCGTTGCTGTTTCTATTGCTATGATATTTATAGCTTATGCACTGCATCGCAAACCTGAATTTAAAGAAAATACGGGTTTTGCCAAGGTGCTGGAGAACAAATGGTATCTGGATGAGTTCTATGATGCAATAATTGTAAAACCAATAGCGGCCATATCCGGCCTCCTCGACAGATTTGCAGAAAGACAGGGTATTGATGGAATAGTGAATGGTGTAGGCAAAACAGTGCGCTGGGGTGGCGATAAGTTGCGGCTACTGCAGACCGGCCAGGTAGGTTTTTATATCTTTATTATGGTGCTGGGTATTGTGGTGTTATTTACAATTAGTTTCTTTTGGGTAAAATAGGGTAAAGGTTAATAGGATAAAGAGTTAAAAGGTTAATTAAAATGAGTGAAGCCCCTTTAGGGGTTTGGGGTTAAAAAAGGTTAACAATATGGTTCAATGCCCTGGTATCAGCTAATTTAGTTGTCCCCCTTTAGGGGTCAGGGGTTTTTGCTTTATAATATGATTTTAATATTACTTATTCTTATTCCGCTGCTGTCAGGCATTCTGTCTTTCGCCATCAAGGGCGATGGTGCAAAAACGCTTGCCCTTATCAGCTCTATGGTTACGCTTGCTGTTTCGGCTTATATAAGCGGTACCAACTATGCACAGCCGGTGTCATTTTCGCATGAGTGGATTCCTATGCTGGGCACCCGTTTTAGTTTGCTGGCAGATGGTATGAGTAGTATGCTGTGTTTGCTTACAGGTATCGTCACTATGGTAGTGATGATAAGCAATGCCAATAAGGATACAGAAAACCCCGGTGCTTTTCATGGCTTCCTGTTGCTGGCACAGGCAGGGCTTATGGGCGTTTTTCTTGCCTCCGACGCACTGGTTTTTTATGTATTCTGGGAGCTGGCACTTATTCCTGTTTACTTCCTTTGCTCCCGCTGGGGTGGCGAAAAGCGGATACCCGTTACCTTCAAGTTCTTCGTGTATACATTCGTTGGTAGTCTTATGTTGCTGGCAGGTCTTATATATCTGTCTATTCAGAACCCCAATGGTGTCAGCAGTTTTGCATGGGCCGATCTGGTGCAGGCAGGAAATGCGCTGCCCGAAGCACAGCAGCTGTGGTTATTCTGGCTCATTTTCATTGCATTTGCTATCAAGATGCCTATTTTCCCTTTCCACACATGGCAGCCCGATACTTACGAGCAATCACCTACACCTGTTACCATCATTCTGAGTGCCCTAATGGTGAAGATGGGCTTGTTTGCTGTATTGCGCTGGTTGCTGCCTGTTTTGCCTGCTGGTGTAGCATATTGGTCCAATACTGTTGTTATTCTCTCTGTTATTGGTATCGTATATGCTTCTTGTATAGCTATTGTGCAGACAGATATCAAACGACTTATCGCTTATTCTTCTATAGCGCATATGGGGCTTATGAGTGCAGTGGCATTCATGCAGAGCAATGTGGGTATGCATGGTATCATGGTGCAGATGTTCAACCACGGTATCAATATCACCGGCATGTGGCTTATAGTGAGCATGATAGAGAACCGCTGGGGCACACGCGATATGACTAAACTCGGAGGTATGGCTACCGTTGCTCCCAGAATGGCAATAGCGCTTGTTATCATTTCGCTTGCTAACATAGCACTGCCGCTCACCAATGGTTTTGTAGGTGAGTTCATGCTGTTCAACGGGCTGTTTAGGGGGGATAGTGTGGCACAGATAGTAATAATGGTTTTTGCCGGTCTGGGTATAATATTGGGTGCTGTGTATACACTCAATATGATTCAGAAAACAGCCTATGGCAATGTAGCCGAAATGACGGTAAACAAAGACCTGAGTATCAACGAATATGCAGGACTGGCAATTATAATAAGCCTGATACTATTTCTGGGTGTATATCCGAAACCATTACTGGATCTCACGGCAGGTATAGCAAGTATGATAGTACCTGTATCCTGATGTGGTGCAGTGATTTTTTGAATATTAGATTATAAACGAGTTAAAAGCCCGTTTTGGGGTTTAGGGAATATGAAAGCAATTATTGCTACAACTATTTTTGGTGTAATCATGATGTTTACCGGGCTGATGGTAAGCAACAAGAAGAGCGTTGCTGCTATTGCTGCCGCGCTTTTTGCCGCATTGCTGGGTGTGAATATCTGGGATCTTACTTCCACTTCACCCAATGCTGCCGATCACCTGTTCTTCAACAATATGCTCCGTATTGAGCACTACTCTGTTTGGTTCAACACCGTAATGACCGGCTGCACACTCATCTATGTTTTGCTCCTGGGCAAGGAGATACAGCGTGTTGGGGCTCATGTGGCTGAGTATTTTGCACTTATCTTTTTTATTCTCTGTGGTTTGTACCTGCTTGCTACCTACAACAATCTGTTGATGATGTTTTTGGGTATCGAGATACTATCTATTCCACAGTACATACTGGCAGGTAGTGATAAGAAAAACCTGAAAAGCAGCGAGGCGTCGCTCAAATACTTCCTGATGGGTGCATTTACTACCGGTATACTGCTCATGGGTATTACGCTGCTATATGGCGCAGCACGTAGTTTCAACATTATGGAGATAGCAGCTATGCTCCATACCGATTCGCTCAATCCGTTGGCACTGGCAGGTATCATGTTCATCATGATTGCTTTCTCTTTCAAGGTGTCTGCAGCACCCATGCACATGTGGACACCAGATGTGTATGATGGCTCGCCTACTCCGTTTACCGCCTATATGTCTACGATTGTCAAGGCGGCAGCATTCTTTGCGTTCCTGCGCTTGTTTCAGGTATCGTTCAGCACGCTCAACGCACACTGGACATTGGTGCTTGCTATCATTACCGCAGCTACCCTGCTTGTGGGCAATGTTACTGCAGTCTTCCAGCAGAGTGTCAAGCGTATGCTTGCCTACTCCTCTATAGCTCAGGCCGGCTTTATGTTGTTTTCGGTATTGGCACTCAATAAGTTTGCCTGGCAGGGTATTATTATATACGCTGTTGCTTACAGCTTGGCAACCATTGGCATATTTTCAGTACTGGTGAAGCTTAAAGATTTCACGTATGATGGATTCAACGGTCTGGCAAAGAAAGAACCGCTGCTGGCATTCACTGCATCTATATTCATTTTTTCGCTGGCGGGCATACCGCTTACCGGTGGATTTATGGCAAAGTATTACGTGTTGCTGGCTGTAGTGCAGCAGGGTCAGTTGTTATGGTTGGTTATTTTTGCGCTGCTCATGGCTGCTATTAGTATTTACTATTACTTCCGGGTTATCATAGCCATGTACTTTAAGACCGGCACACCCGAGATGAGCTCGCCCGTAACCAATGGCGACAAAGCAATGCTCATCATTACCTGCGCGCTGGTAATACTGCTGGGCGTATTGCCTCAGCTGTTTCTGAATACAGTATAGTAGTATATCTCTATGCTACCGGTTTATCTGGCAATCTGGTTTTAATTTCCCCTACCAAATTTGTTAGGTGAGTGGTATACAACCTTTTAGGGTTTATTCTATTTTGTAAATCTATATATTGATGATTCACACACAACACGCCACATAGGTATTTGTAGTATGTTTGCATTTCCCTGCATTTTCATCAATATAAAGTAGAATCACACATGACTGTAAAAGAAATAATAAGCACCATAGAGGCCTTTGCGCCTCCGGTATACCAGGAAAGCTACGATAACTCCGGCCTGCAGTTAGGCAACACTACCGACGAAGTAACCGGAATTCTGATATCGCTGGATGTAACAGAGGAAATAGTAGCCGAGGCGATGGCTCGTGGCTGCAATATGATAGTGGCACATCATCCGCTTATATTCTCAGGATTGAAGCAGCTTTCCGGTCGTAATTATGTGGAGCGGGTAGTGCGCATCGCTATTAAGAATGACATCAACATTTATGCCGCTCATACCAATCTGGACAATGTATACAAGGGAGTAAATGCAAAGTTTGCCGAAAAGCTGGGACTGATAAACACCCGTATACTGTCGCCCAAATCAGATATATTATCTAAACTATACACCTATGCGCCGCTTTCTGCTGCCGATGGGGTAAGGGATGCCATGTTTGCGGCAGGTGCCGGAAATATCAGTGAGTACAGCGAATGTAGTTTTAATACTACCGGCACAGGTACCTTCAGGGCATCTGCCGGTGCCAACCCTGCTATAGGTATCGCCGGTTGCGAGCGGGAAAGCGTTGCAGAGGTTCGCATAGAAGTATTGGTATCGCGGCACACTGAGGCTGCTGTATTGCAGGCCATACGGGCTGCCCACCCCTACGAGGAGGTGGCCTACGAACTGGTGCGCCTGCCAAACCCTGCTGCCGAAATCGGCTCAGGCATGATAGGTGAACTGCCACAGCCACTGCAAGAGCAGGAAATGCTGGCACTTATAAAAAAACAAATGAATACGGGCTGTATAAAACATACCTCTTTCGGTGGCAGGCTAGTAAGCAAGGTGGCTATATGTGGTGGCTCGGGTGGTTTTTTACTTAGTCAGGCCATTAGGGCAGGGGCCGACATTTTCATCACTGCCGACTATAAATACCACCAGTTTTTTGATGCAGAAGGAAAAATTGTAATCGCAGATATTGGCCATTATGAGAGCGAACAATACACTTCAGAAATATTTGAGGCGATACTTAAGAAAAAATTCCCTAATTTTGCAATTCTTTTATCAAATTTATCCACCAATCCTGTAAAATATTTTTGCTGATATGGCTACTGTTAAAGACTTTTCATTTGAAGAAAAGCTCACTTCCGTCCTCACTTTACAAAAGATTGACTCTAAAATAGACGAAATCAAAACGCTTAAAGGCGAGCTTCCTATGGAGGTAAAAGACCTCGAAGATGAGATCGAAGGATTGCAGACTCGTATAAACAATATTGATTCGGAGATAAGCACCATCGAGGCTTTCATCGAAACCAAAACCAATGCGAAGAAAGAAGCGCAGGCACTCATAAAAAAATATGAGAAGCAGCAGGACAACGTGAAAAACAACCGTGAGTTCGAGGCTATAAACAAAGAAATGGAAATGCAGGAGCTGGAAGTAAGGCTCAATGACAAGCACATCAAAGACACAACCTTTGAGCTCAGAGACCGCACCAACGCCCGCATAAAAACAGAAGAAAAAATAAAGGACATAGAGGAAACGCTGAAAGTAAAGCGCAAGGAACTGGAAAAAATTTCTGTGGAAACAGAAAAAGAAGAAAAAGTTCTTGCAGTTCGCTCGGCCGAAGCTAAAGAAAAAGTAGAAGCCCGTTTGCTTACTGCGTATGATCGCATACGTGGCAGTTACCGCAATGGTCTGGCAGTAGTTCCTATTATTCGTGATTCATGTGGTGGTTGTTTCAATGTTATTCCACCGCAGCGTCAGAGTGAAATTCGCCAGCACAAAAAAATCATTGTGTGCGAACATTGCGGTCGTATACTGGTAGATACAGACCTCAACGATAAAGTGGTTATCAAATAATATCCTTACTACATATTTAAATAACTGAAGAGAAGCGTTTATCGCTTCTTTTCTGTTATACGGAAGTCTGCAAAGGCCCCCATAGTTATAGCACAAAAGCACCAATTACATAGTTTTAGGGCATAATATACTCCTAAAGTTTTTTTTACTGATTTTTCTGAATAACTTTATAACCGCTCGACAGCCGTTCCGGTTGTCGGCGTTATTTTCAATGCTATAGAGTACTATTGCTTTGAACATTGCTTTTATTAATTTTAAGGCTTTATAGCAGGTTGGTGCTATAGCAGGCGTTCTTAATAAATTGACTTTATGAAAATAAACAACACACCTGAAAACGTACAGGTGGAAGAAACCGAAATGGTATTTGACTCGTCGAGAAGGAGGTTTTTCCAGCTTGCCGGTGGTATAGCCGGAGCCGGCCTTTTGCTGTCTGCAGCATCTTGCCGTCGTACTCCTTCCAGTACCACGTTTCTGGGTGCCGGAGATGTAGCGCTGCTCAACTATCTGTATATAATGAAGCAGGTAACTGCAGCCTTTTATACGCAGGCAGTAGCCACGCCTTTTTACGGAATATCGCTGGTAGAAACTGAACTTCAGGTAGACCTCCGCGATCAGGAAATAGCTCATCGCGAGTTCTTCAAAAAACTACTTGCTAAAGATGCAGTGAAAGAAATAGCTACACAGCTTTCAGCAGTGACCTTCGCCGATAAAAAGAATTTCCTTTCTCATGCTACTACACTCGAAGACTTGTCTGTAGCGGCTTATGCAGGTGTAATAAGGGTGCTTACCAACACTGATTATATGCTGACACTCAGCAAAATACAATCGGTAGATGCGCGCCATGCGGGTTTTGTTCGCGACATAAATACACACAACACTTTTGCTGACGGTTCATTGCTTGATTCTAACGGACTGGATAAAGTTATAGCACCACTTGCAGGTATGACCTTGCTCGAAAAGTATATTGAAACCAAGTTTGACAAAAGCAAATTACCTACTTTCTAATTTCACACAATCATGAACTTTAAGCATATACTTTCAGAGATAGAAAAAACAGACCCCGAGGTTTATCAGAAGCTTAGTGGTCGCAGAGATGCGCTCAAGAGCTTCGGCTCAAAGGTAGCGCTGGCAGCATTGCCGCTGGCGCTGGGTTCCATGTTTAAGAAGGCTTATGGCAAAACCACTGATGCCGTTATAGATGCACTTAACCTGGCACTGGAATTTGAGTATCTCGAGTACACCTACTACCGTCAGGGCAATAATACCGGCAGCCTCATACCTGCCAACGACCTGCCTGGCTTCAAAGCAATGGAAACACAGGAGAAAGCGCACATTACCTTTCTTAATACTACCATTACTTCATTAGGCGGCGTACCCTTTACTCCTAAGAACTTTGGTGCACCCACTACTGTGGCACCCTATGTTCCAGCAGCTTACGATTTCACTATGGGGGGAAAGTATACACCCTTCAGCGACTACAAAGTTTTCCTTTTGCTGGCACAGATATTTGAAGATACCGGCGTACATGCACTACAGGGGCAAATGAGCCAATTGCTGGGCAACAACCCAATACTTACACAGGCATTTCAGTTGCAGTCGGTAGAGGCACGTCATGCGGCATTTGTGCGGCATATACGTAGGCTGGCACCTATCAATGCACCCGAAACACCGTCTCCCTGGATATCAAACAACATTCCGCCAACAATTCCTTTTCAGGCATACTACAATGGCGAGGATAATGTAGAGCACAATGGTGTTATCATTACCAATCTGCCAAACATACACTATAACAATGGTGCTATGCCGAAAATATCAGCCACGGGTGCATTTGATGAACCTTTCGACAAAACAAGGGTATTGACACTCATAGCCCCATTCAAGTTATAATACAAACACACTCAATAGAAATAAAATAGCCAGTCTGACACAAACGCAGACTGGCTATTGTTTTTAAAAGCACATCCCCCGACAATTCCCTACGACCGTGCAAAGTGCAGTAACGGATTAATATCACCCCTGTCTGCTGCATGTAGCGCTCTCAGGTACACGGTTCTGGCTTGACCGGTATTACTACCCCACGAGAAAACCTCCTTTTTGAATATCTTTTCGATAATGACATCTGCTATCAGGCGGGAATGTCGCCCGTTTCCATTTGCAAAGCAGTGAATCGATACAATTCTGTGTTTGAACCGGATGGCAATCTCCTCTGCCCCGAAAGTGTTATTGGCTATCCAGTACTTACAGTCATCCAGCAGGGTTTTTAGTTCCACGCTTATCTGGTACTTGTCTGCTCCCAGGTTTTTGTTTGTTTTCCGGTATGTACCCGCCCACTGCCATACATTGCCCAGCATCTTTCTGTGCAGCAACACTATAAAGTCTTCCGAAAGCACTTCATCGGCACCAAACGCCTTTCGCCTGTACAACGTCCATTTTATAGCCTCTTCTATGTTTCTTTGTTCCAGTTCGTCCAGCGCTCCTTTTGTATCCACACTGTGTATCAGCAGTCCGTCTTTCTCGTCATCGTCCAACGGTGTTTGCCCGTATTCGAATGTCAGTACTAATCCCATAGCTTACCTGGCATTTCCCTTTTTATTTCATTGGCAAGATCCATGGTAGCGGCTTGCAACCGCTCTTCTGTATTTCCCTGCCCTTCCAGCGTCATGCTTACATGGGTGCGGTTCACTATTTTTTTGGCTGCATCATATGCTTTGCGCTCTATCATTTTCTCCAGGCTGCCATCTTTGGGCACAAAACCATACACCAGTTGCATATCCAGCGCCTCGGCGGCTTGCCGCAGCATTTTTATGGTTACAACGCCTTCTTTTTCTCTGCGCTCCATATCGCGCACACTCTGTGGTGTTACAGACATGCGCTCTCCTAGTTGCCTCAACGACATATTGAGTGCGTTACGTATCATGCGCAGCCAGCCATCAGCAGGCATTGTCACCTTCAATAGCGGATTCAGGGCATCCATTTTGTGGTCTGCCTGCTTTAGCAATAGATTGTTGTTTCTTATTTTCATAATGCTACAACTTTAAATATAAACCACAAATTTAAGTCTTTACTTTCAAATTATAAAACCTATTTTAAATCTATAGGTTTAAAATGCTACCACGTGTATAGATTACCCTTCCATTTTTTTGTTCGCCAGTTGTTTCAGATTGTTTATGGATACAAACCTGAATACAAACATCAATCCGGCACACATCGCCCCGAACAGTATTAACTGCATTGGTTTCCCAAGTCCATCCAGCGAGTGTACCAGACCATAACCCAGTATAGCTACCAGTGTTATATACCCCAGGTGCGCCATCACCCACTTTACATTCAGCGGCAGCTTCAGTATCCTCACGGCATATACAATGAAAACCAGCGCAAGACCAGACTGTGTGGCAAGAGAGGTAATTGCACCGCCAAAGGCCTTGTAGCGGGGCACCAGATAATAATTGAGCGAGAGATTGAAAATCACACCGGCAAAGGCAATAATATTGAGTGTTTTCAGGCTGCCATTGGCGGTAAGCAGCGTAGAATATACATACATAAGGCACCAGGCAGGAAACGACAGCATAAGGCAGGAAAAAACAATCCGGTAGTGCCAGGCGTGAGACTGATACAGGTCGCTCTTGTGGTAAAGCAGATACATAATATCCTCTCCAAAAAACACACCGGCTACTGCTACCATCACAGAGAAAGGCAGCATCATGTTCACACAAAGCTTTACTATGGGCTGCACATTGTCCTTCTGGCTCAGCATACGCCCAAACACGGGTAGCAGCATAGTGGCAAACATCAGACCAAATATATTGGCCATATCCAGCAGGCGGAAGGCTGCAACCCATATACCTGCCTGTATTTTGCCGTCGGCACACATACGCTCTATCATTACAGCATCGGCACGGTTATACACCGACATCAGGAAGATAAGCAATGCATAGGGAAAGCTGCTGCGCATGATGCCGGCAATCTCCGCCAGGTTAAAAGAAAAGCGCAGTTTTACCTTTCCAATACGTCGCAGCACTACATAGCCAGCTAAAGCGGCAATAAAATAGCAGACTATCTGGGTGATGACAAACCACTGTATCTTGAAAATACGGGCCGTAGGTGGGTACAGCAGCAAAAAGCCACATACTATTATCATCAGCAACCGGTCTGTTACAGACAGCAATGCATCTGTTTTGAACCTATGCAGGGCAGACACATTACTCCTCACAAAAGATACCAGCGCATTGAGTGAGTGTATGAGCAGTACTCCCAGAAGCATAAGCAACTCCCAGCCGCGGTAGCCAAGCAGGTAGCCGAAGGAAAAGGCAACAATCATATATACCACCATCAGCGCCAGCCTTGCTGAGAGCATAGCCGGAAAAAGCTCCGGCAGCCTGTCAGGGTTTTGGGATATGGTGCGGCTGTTGTAGTTGCTGATGCCAAAATCCAGTAGTGTCTGGAAAATTATTCCCAGACTGAACAATGCCTGATAGGTACCAAAAGACGCCGGGTTGACCGTTATTTGCACGGTACGGTCTATAAAAAGCACCCATATTGGCTTCACAAGTACGTTTACCGCTATGATAAACAGAATATTTTTAACAAAAAATCGCTGCATTCCTACAAATAACGGTGTATAAAGCAGTAAAAGTATATTTTTGTCGGCATAAGGTATGCGAATAGCTGTAAATACACGGTTACTGTTAAAAGGGAAACTGGAGGGTATAGGTTGGTTTACTTATCAGACATTGGAGCGCATGGTCAGGCAACATCCTGAGCATGAGTTCTTTTTCTTTTTCGACCGTCCGTATGACCCTCAATTCGTATTTGCGCCAAATGTAACCCCGGTAGTGGTACATCCACAGGCACGGCACCCTATACTCTTTTATATTTGGTTCGAGTGGAGCTTACCGCTTTTGCTGCGCAAATATAAAATTGACCTTTTTCTGTCTACCGATGGGTATATGTCGCTGAGTACCAAAGTACCTACCTGTCTGGCAATACACGACCTTGCATTTGAGCATTATCCAGAGCATTTTGTAATGAGCCACAAACTATACTGGAGGCATTACTCGCCATTATTTGCTAAAAAAGCCCGCCGCATAGCCACGGTATCTACTTTTTCCAAGGAAGATATAAGTACGCATTACGGTATAAGCCCGGAGCAGATAGATGTAGTATACAATGGTGCACATGACGAATACAAGCCGCTGAACATAGATGAGCGAAAGGCAGTACAGGAAAAATATGCCGACGGCTGCGAATACTTTGTATTTGCCGGGGCGCTACATCCGCGCAAGAACATAGTAAACCTGTTGAAGGCGTTTGTAATATTCAAAAAACGGCAGCCTACCAATATGAAGCTGCTGATAGTGGGCCGGCCTGCATGGAAGTATGAAGAAGTAGACGAAATGAAGCAGACCATGCCCTATCGCAAAGAGGTGAAATGGGTGGGCTACATGAATGTGGATGAGCTATCTAAAGTAATAGGCGGTGCCTACGCACTGGTATATGCTTCCCTTTTTGAGGGGTTTGGGATACCTATACTGGAGGCAATGCAATGCAATGTACCGGCAATAGTAAGCAACACATCTTCTATGCCGGAGGTGGCTGGTGATGCTGCACTGCTGGTAGACCCTACCAGCCCCGACGATATAGCCAATAAAATGCACCAGATTTACAAAGACGAAGCGCTGCGTGCAAAACTGATAGAGAATGCAAAAGAGCAGGTGAAGAAATTTAACTGGCAATCCTCTGCCGATAAGCTGTGGGATTGTATGATGCGCTGTGTAAAACCATAGGTAACACCCACCACCATGCCTGAAGAAAACCACATAATTCACGATACAGCCACAGCATTGCGTGCAGAATGGGGCATACAGCCATCCGGCAATCTATCCGAGGAAGAAATATTACAACTACTCGCACAGAAAATTACCGAAATCCTGCAGCAGGGCCCAGATGTTTTTTATCAGCTCATGTACCGCTTAGATATATCTGAGCGAAAACTAAACGAAGTAACAGGTAGTAAGGATGCCGCGCAGCAAATAGCCCGGCTGATATATAACCGGCAACTGGACAAAATAATCAGCAGAAATAAAAACCGGCAAAACAAAGACAATATAGAACCTGACCTGAAATGGTAAAAAATCCCTTTTGAGTTTTGTGATTTGTGTTACTTACTTTTGGCAGGCTGTAAGCAGCGATATATATGTTGGTAAAACTCCGCACTTTTTGGGAACTTTTAAAAGAAACTGGCACTGAATTTGATGACGACCATGCCACCAAACTCAGTGCATCACTGGCATACTATACCATATTCTCAATAGGTCCTCTGCTGTTGGTCATTATTCACATAATTGGTGTCTTCTACAAAAAAAAGGATGTGGCCACAAATGCCGTATTTGATCAGATAGGACAGTTTATAGGTGCTGATGGTGCTGCACAGCTTGAGGGGATGATGGAGAAAATGAATACCAACAATAACAGCACTCTGTTTGGTATTATAGGTATCCTTGTTTTTGTATTTAGTGCTACCAGCATTTTTACAGAGATGCAAAGCTCTATCAACTATATGTGGTCTGTGAAAGCAAGGCCAAGGCGAGGCTGGCTCAAATTTATCACAGACCGTTTGTTGTCTTTCCTGCTCATAATAGGTATGGGGCTGATGCTGATTGCATCCTTGCTGCTCACTGTGATAGTGGATATGGTTACCGGACAATTGCAGCGGTTTCAGTATCTGCAGCAATATCTGGGCAAAGACAACATAGCACTGTTCTCAACTATCAATACAGGGGTATTGTTTATTATTGTTACCTTCCTTTTTGTGGTGATATTCAAAGTGTTGCCGGATGCAAAAATTCACTGGAAAGATGCAGTAGTAGGAGCCTCATTCACAGGTGTTCTATTTCTTATTGGCAAGTTTCTCATTACCTGGTATCTCACAAGCTCCAAGCTCATTACGGCTTATGGTGCTGCCGCATCATTGATCATACTGCTTTCGTGGATATACTATTCTGCGCTGATATTATACTTCGGTGCAGAGTTTACCGATGTGTATGCCCGCAAGTGTGGCAGGGGGGTTGTAGTAAAAAAATCGGCAGTGTTTATAATAAAGCGTGAAGCAAAAGAGCTGCCCACCCTGAAGACCCACGTAGACGAAGATTTGGGTAAAGCATAGGGATACATACAAATCACCGATTCAGAAAATAGCTGCAAAACAAATCTAATTCCTGCAGTTCTATAGCCACATACTTATCAAATAACTTGTCGCCTACCTGGCTGCGCAGTGCAGATATACCTACATCTATAAGTCTTATGCCTTCGTTGGTTCCCCCTTTTATATTAATGTGCAGACAGAAAGCACTTCACATAAAATATGCCACTCGCTGACGATAGCCACAAAACCAGTATAAATTCCACTAAAAAAATATTTCTCAAATAATTTTTGCAATTTCAAAAAAAGATATACTTTTGATATCAAATTGATATCAAACAATTTTCGCAAAATGGAAAAACTAATCAAACCAACCAACGGCTATTTAGCCTTATTCCTGTCTCTGTTGTTTATGGCTGCTGCCATCTATTGTTTTGTACTCTCAGGCGCCGATGGCGACCCGATCTATGTAGTGCCGGGTGTACTGCTGCTGCTCACCTGTTTTGTTATCTGGAAGGGGCTGATGATCGTGCAGCCAAACCATGCACGCATTCTCAATCTCTTTGGTAAGTATGTGGGCACTATCAAGGACAACGGTATGTTTTTTGTAAATCCACTATATGCCAGTATCCGCATTACACAGCGTGTGCAGAATATGGCTACCCCTACCATGAAGGTAAATGACAAAATGGGTAACCCTGTAGAGATAGCTGCAGTAATAGTATGGCAGATACAGGATACCTACAAAGCTGCGTACGAGGTGGCAGACTACAACGCATTTGTGCGCATGCAGAGCGAGGCTGCGGTGCGTGCGCTTACTATGCGCTTTGCGTATGATAGCATAGAAGACCAGAATGCAGATATAACCCTGCGCGAGGGTGGCGAAAAAATAATAGAACTCTTGCAGCAGGAGCTGAACGAGCGCTTGCTTACAGCGGGCATAATAGTCACAGAAGCCCGTATCAGCCATTTGGCCTATGCACAGGAAATAGCAGGCGCCATGCTGCAACGCCAGCAGGCATCGGCAATAGTGGCAGCACGCTACAAGATAGTAGAAGGCGCTGTAGGCATGGTAGAGCTGGCGCTGGAGCAACTAAGCAAAAAACAAATAGTGGACCTGGATGAAGAAAAGAAGGCAAACATGGTTTGCAACCTGATGGTAGTGCTATGTGGCGAAAAAGCAGCACAGCCCGTACTCAATACAGGAACTATATACCAATAGTGTGGAAATGTGCTTAATGTGAAACCCCGGTATTTTTTCTGAAATCCCGTAAAAGGCAACCCGGAGAATACTTAATTTTCACATTAAGCACACTATTTTCACATTAAGCACACTAT
The DNA here is from genome assembly GCA_021740995.1 of Taibaiella sp. Taxonomy (GTDB): domain Bacteria; phylum Bacteroidota; class Bacteroidia; order Chitinophagales; family Chitinophagaceae; genus Nemorincola. The sequence continues at coordinate 4,592 of JAIOYR010000002.1, read as the reverse complement.
TTTCACATTAAGCACATTAAGCACATTTTCACATTAGTAAATTGGCAGCAAAAAAGACATTTGTACTACGGTTAGACGAGGACGTCTATAAGGCCCTGGAGCGCTGGGCTGCGGATGATTTCCGCAGTGTCAACGGCCAGATAGAATGGCTTATAGATTCATCTCTGAAAAAGGCCGGTAGAAAAAAGGAAAAGGGAGATAAGGATAAACAACTGCCAGAGGAAACGTAAGTTACAACAGAAAGTCTGTTAGACTGAAGCGCATCCCGAGATATAATCAGAACCCGCTCAATAGAAAATATTCCCCGGCACATCAGCCGCTATAAGCCCGGCAGCTTCTGCCTTCGTAAACAATATAGCTATTGCCTGCTCACCTTTTTCTCCCAGGTCAGTAGTATAGTCGTTTACATATAGCTCTATGTGCTTGCGCATTACAGCCTCTTCCATTTCCTGTGCATTAGCCGTTACAAAGGGTGCCAGTTCAGGATAATGTTTCCAGGAGTAAGCCAAGCTTTCCTTTATTATTTTATCTACTGTTGCACACAGCTCTTTATCGTGGTTTCGGCGCATTACTATACCACCCAGCGGTATGGCTGCACCGGTAGCATGCTCCCACCAGTCACCAAGGTCAGCCAGTTTTACAAGTCCTTTTTGTGCGTAGGTAAATCTGTTTTCGTGAATGATAAGTCCGGCATCATACGCACCGGATAGTACGGCTGCTTCTATCTCACTGAAGACAAGTGCTGTTTTATATTTTATCTGTGGATATGCCAGCGATAGCAGCAGATTGGCTGTAGTATTAATACCTGGAATAGCAATTTTGTACTGCTCCATGTGTGCTTCGTCCAAAGGGCGTTTTGCCACCAGCAGAGGTCCTACTCCCTCGCCCAGCGCACTGCCACTGTGCAGCAATGCGTAGTTATCTACTGTATGCAGAAAAGTATTGTAACTAAGTTTTGTTATATCCAGCTTTCCTTCATTGGCCCATTGGTTAAGCGTCTGCACATCTTCCATCACATAGTCAAAGGTGATGCCGTGCGTATCTATTTTGCCGTTCACCATAGCATCAAAGATGAATGTGTCGTTGGGGCAGGGGCTGAAACCGAGTGTAAGTGTCATGGAGTGCAAAGGTAAGTACCAGATAGCTTATAGCCGGGCTGTAAAATCTATCAGCCAATCATTCAGGTTGATAATTGCCTCTTTCATTTTCCATTGGCTTTTGTCGCGAGGGGTTACATAGTTCGACAAACTTCTTATCTGTGCAAACGGTACACCCTCCTGCAGGCATACATAGTGAAAAGCTGCACCTTCCATGCTTTCTACAGCACAGCCATATTGCCTGCGCCGCCTTATGGTGTTTTCGCTGCCACTCACAGTGTTTACAGTGAGTCCGGAGACGTGCCGCAGTTCTATTTTTTCGTGTATTGCTAATAGCGGTGTTTTCAGTATGCCATTGGCATAGGGTGCTGCCTCTTTGTCTATCAACCCCATCTCGAAAAAATCGAGGTATTCGTCGTGGTCTTCTGCACCAAGGTCTCCATAACGGTCGGTAGTAACAAATACTACTTCGCCCAGCGGCAGGCTCATATCAAAGCTGCCGCCCACGCCTGCCTGTATCACCAGGTCATAGCCGGTATTATTCAGTTTTTTGGTGAGGGCATAGCCGGTTGCCAGCATACCTACTCCGGTAATAAGAATGTCTGCGCGGGTGCCTGTATGCTCTATAAAGGGCAAAATTTCCATCCTTGTGGCGGCTATTACAAGCAGTTTCATATTGCAATGATACTATCATTATCAGTAGCTGCGAAAAGCAGCAGGTCAAAACTGTCAACTTTTGTTTAATTTTAGCCTCATGGCAAATTCGAATGTTAGGCCTTCAGATGACTTGAGTCCGCAGGAGCGGGAGTATGAAAATACTATCCGGCCGCAGACCATCGAGGATTTTGCCGGTCAGCCAAAACTGATTGAAAACCTACGCATATTTATCAAGGCAGCCAACCTCCGTGGCGAGGCACTGGATCATATCCTCTTTCATGGCCCGCCCGGATTGGGTAAAACAACCCTGTCCAGAATAGTAGCCAATGAGCTGGGTGCAAAAATCAAAGAAACCAGCGGACCAGTTATAGAGAAGCCCGCCGACCTTGCAGGGCTGCTCACCAGTCTGGAGCCGCGGGATGTGCTGTTTATAGACGAGATACACCGCTTGAGTACCGTTGTAGAGGAATACCTCTATGCCGCTATGGAAGACTTTAAGATAGATATAATGATAGACAGCGGCCCGTCGGCACGGTCTATACAGCTTACCATCAGCCCCTTCACGCTGGTGGGCGCTACTACCCGTAGTGGTTTGCTCACAGCACCGTTATTGTCGAGGTTTGGTATCAAGTCGCGACTGGAATACTATACTGCCGAGGTGCTGCAACGCATTATTATGCGTGCAGCCGGTGTGCTGAATGTGAAAGTAACATCTGATGCCGCTATGGAAATAGCCGGCCGCAGCCGCGGCACACCACGTATAGCCAATGGTTTGCTACGCCGTATGCGCGACTTTGCTCAGGTGTTGGGCAATGGCGTGATAGACAGGGCAATAGTAGAACATGGGCTTAAAGCACTTAATGTAGATGAGAGCGGCCTGGACGATATGGATAATAAAATACTGACCACACTCATAGATAAATTTAAGGGAGGCCCTGCCGGTATCAACAATATAGCCACAGCCGTAAGCGAAGAAGCAGGTACTATAGAGGAAGTATACGAGCCTTTTCTGATACAGGAGGGATACATAATGCGTACTCCCCGTGGGCGCGAGGCTACAGAAAAAGCTTACAAACACCTGGGTAGAAAAAAAGACTTCGGTGCAGGCACTCTTTTTTAAAATGTATATTTCTTCCGACGTAATGCTTATGCCCTTAGTGCATCAGATTATACATCACTACATACACGCCCGCTCCTGCAAAGAAGCCCGCAAGTGCAGGTAGTGTCATTTTCTTAAGATACCAGAAAAAGCCTATTGACTCCATACCCATAGCAGCTACACCTGCTGCAGAACCTATTATGAGTGCACTGCCACCTGTACCCGTGCAGTAGGCCAATAGCTCCCAAAAATAGTGGTCTGTTGGGTATTGCTCCAGGGTATACATACCCTGCACTGCTGCTACCAGCGGCACATTGTCTATCAGCGATGATAAGACCCCCAGAGACAACACAATAACATTATCGTTTTGCAGGGTATTAGTCATCCACGTTGCCAGACCGGTGAGCAGGCCCGATACCTGCAGCGCAGCTATGCTCAGCAGTATGCCCAGAAAAAACAAAATACTTGGCGTGTCTATTTTTCTAAGGGCATGTGTCACTGAAAAAGCATGCTTATCTTCTTCGTCTTTTTTGCCGTGTATTATTTCGGTGATGATCCACAGTATGCCCAACCCTATAAGCACACCCATATAAGGAGGTAGGTGGGTAACACCCTTGAATACCGGCACCATACACAAAATAAACACACCACTGAAAAACACGATTTTCTGCTGGCTCACTGGTAGTACATCCGTATCTATCACGGGCTGCGCTGCTGGTGGAGCAATATTCCCCTTCATACGCAGGCTAAGGATAGATAAAGGCACCAGAAGACACACCAGACTGGGCAGCAGCAGCTGTGTGGTGATGTTCCATGCGGTTACCTGCCCGCCTATCCACATCATGGTGGTAGTTACATCACCTATCGGCGACCACGCACCACCTGCATTGGCTGCTATTACTATCATCCCTACAAAAAACATTCGCTCCTCCTGCTCAGAGATAAGCACACGCACCATTGATACCATAACTATAGTAGTGGTAAGATTGTCGAGAATAGGAGACAGAAAGAAGGTTATTAGAGAGATTATCCAGAGCAGCTTGCGTTTGTTGGTCTGTTTTATCCTTTTGGTTATGATGTCGAATCCATTGTGGGCATCTATAAGTTCTACTATAGTCATAGCCCCCATCAGAAAGAACAGTATACCGGCCATCTCGCCCAGTTGCTCTGTGAGTTCATGGGTTACCAGATGTTTATCCGTATTGTAAGACATATAGATGGTCCAGCATATTACCCCGGTAACGAGCGCCGAGGCAGCTTTGTTTATCTTTATCTGATGTTCGGTTGCTATAGCAATATATCCTATAATAAATACCAGTATAAGTAGTGTCGCCATCCGTTATTCTTATTGCAATACATAAAATAATGGTTAAAATTACACCTTTTGAAGCTAACACTATTGTAAACAGCTGGAATAGTGGTCATCATCGTGGATTTGACAGCCTAAAACTCCTTCTTTTGTATATATGATCCCTCTATTGTTCCATAATCCGGAAAAACCGTCCGCCGCATGGAAGAATAGTATGCCGTGCCAACTTTTAATATGTTGATAATCAATTACTTACATTTATGGCACGTGTTTGGTAATATACCTTTCAAACAAACAAACAAACAAACCTGCCTGCGGCAGGCAGGCTAAAACAATCTAAACTAAACTAAAATGAAAAACATCTTCAAGTCAATCGCAATCGCTTCAGTAGCAGTAATAGGATTCTCTAACGCATCTTTCGCTCAGGCTA
>JAIOYR010000050.1 GCA_021740995.1 Taibaiella sp. | reverse complement strand
CCGTGATTTACCAGGGCACTACTATTGCCTTTTTTGACACGAAGGCACTATACAGCGGTAACTATATAGTGAGGATGCGCCGTGGCACAGAGGTATGGAGCAGGCAGATTCAGATAGTGAAGTAGGGTAGAGTTGTACAACTAACGTTACTTATCACGGTGATAAATTTGCATCACATATGTCTATCTGGATTTGTCCACAATTCATTAACTTTACATGATGCAGTACAATTATAAAATAATGCTTCATAAAGAACCCGATGGGGGGTACACGGTTATCGTGCCTGCCCTGCCGGGATGCATTACTTATGGAGAGAATGTAGATGAAGCAATAGCAATGGCAAAAGATGCAATAGACATTTACATAGAAGAGTTGCAAAGTAGGGGTGAGTACATTCCCGATGATAGCAATACTCTTGAATATTCCTTAAACCTTGTTCGTGCATGAACTTATCGCCTAACTACCTGATAAAACTATTGGAAAAGAATGGGTATTTTTATAAACGAACTAGTGGCTCCCATTTTGTTTATTATAATCCTGCAACACAAAAAACTGCAATAGTTCCTGTACACGGCAATAGAGATCTAAAGAAAGGTACTTTTTTTGCAATACTTAAGCAAGCGGGGATAGATGATGAAGGTTGATTGTGTTTCTATCCAGTCGCGAGTCTTATCTTCTTACACAATTACAGGGGTTGTGATGCTTTTGATGATATTTTTTTACGTCAATAAATACTTTTCAGTTTGTTTTCTCATTCACTGATGTGTTTTACGCTCTCTTTTTTAGCAAATTTCTTCTTGTACTTGATGGTCGTGAGTGTGATCAATACTGTGCCAACTGCAGAAGGGCTAAGCCAAACCAGCAGTGACGGCAGAAATGTGATGTTAACCGCCATAAAGGCTGTGGTAGCGGCTATATATGCTGCACCAAAGCCCTGAAAATGGGTGAAAAGCCAGTGCTGCTTTTCCTTGGGTGGTGCATAAAAGCCTTTCAGCCAATTGTAGGAATAAGCAATGCCTATAGTGCCAAAAGCGATACCTGTGATACCGAAGTATTGACGGTGCAGTATGTTATACACTCCCCATACTAAAATTGAAATGTTGAAAATTGCGGGCACTACAGCTATCAGCCAGTCTAAGGCTTTTGGGCGTAGTGTGCCAGTATGTAGTTTTTTCAGGTAAAGTACACGGTAGCCGATAGCTACGAGTTGATAACTGAAGAAAGCCACCATAAGCAGGAATGGATTGGGGTGTGCTATGCCCAGATACAGCGCAGAACTACATGATGCGGTCATTCCCCAAAAGAACAGCTTACCCGATATGCGATGCTTTGGGCCACCTTTGGTATAGAGCATGGCTATAAAGCCGGCAATAAGCGCCGTGCCACCACCTGCAATATGTATTATCAGGAACAGGTTGAAGAGCGTAGCCATAATCTGGTTGGTTAGCTATTGTTGCATAGTAAAAACTGACTTTATTTGACGGTGGTTTTCATTTGGTATGATGGGCTTTTGTCTGTAAGTTTTTTGCCCTAATTGCTCAGGTAAATAGTGAAGAAAGAAAACTTGCATGTTTTGCGATTGTAATTAAGTTTGTCCTGAAAATAAAAAATATTACTTTCGCAGTTCTCTATGGCAATTATTTGTTTTTCTTCTGCTGTAACTCCACCTTGATACACTCAAGGTTTATTTATTTACCTACCCCTTAGTGGTGGTGTCTCACAATATTTATTGTTTTATTTTTTTTAATTCAGAACTTAGTTCATGAAAGCTGTATTTCATTTATTCGATTTCCAACAAAAAGTAAACTTCAAGTCAGAAATATTATCCGGGCTAACGGTAGCACTTGCGCTTATACCCGAGGCTATTGCATTTGCTTTGATTGCAGGTTTGTCACCACTTATCGGGTTATATGCTGCATTCGTAATGGGACTTGTTACATCAGTGTTAGGTGGCAGACCCGGTATGATATCCGGTGCAACAGGTGCGGTGGCAGTAGTAATCGTAGCGCTTGTAAAAACGCACGGGCAGGAGTATATCTTCGCTACCGTAATACTCGCAGGTATTTTGCAAATGCTGGCAGGGGTGCTGAAGCTGGGTAAATTTATACGCCTTGTTCCTCAATCTGTAATGTATGGCTTTGTGAATGGATTAGCTATTGTGATATTCATGGCACAACTAAGCCAGTTTAAAACCATTGATATCAATGGTGTGCAGCACTGGCTAACAGGCAGCGGCCTTTATGTAATGCTTGGTTTTGTGTTATTGACTATGGTTATTATTTGGGGAATGCCAAAGATTACCAAAGCTATCCCTGCTTCTCTTACGGCCATACTGGTAGTCTCTGCCATAATCATAGGTGTGGGTATAGACACTAAGACTGTCGGCGATATAGCTTCTGTAAAAGGCGGCTTTCCTCCTTTTCACATACCACTTGTGCCATTTTCGTTCGATACTTTGTCTGTTATTTTTCCATACGCTTTAATTGTAGCTGGTGTGGGGTTAATAGAAAGTTTGCTAACGCTGAATCTGATAGATGAAATAACCGAAACAAGAGGCAGAGGAAACAAAGAATGTATAGCACAAGGAATGGCGAATGTAACTTCGGGCTTCTTCTTCGGGATGGGCGGCTGTGCTATGATAGGTCAGAGCCTTATAAATATATCATCGGGTGCACGGGCAAGGTTGTCCGGGATAGTGGCGGCTGTGATGCTGCTGGTGTTTGTTATGTTTGGTGCAGGGCTTATAGAGCGGCTACCTATGGCTGCGCTTACTGGAGTAATGATAATGGTAGCAGTAGGCACCTTTGAGTGGGCCAGCTTACGCAGCATAGGTAAAATGCCGGTGCATGATGTGTTGGTCATAGCTGTGGTTGCTTTGGTTACTGTTCTGCTGCACAATCTGGCATTGGCAGTGTTGATAGGTGTAATCATTGCGGCGCTGGTATTTGCATGGGAAAATGCAAAGCGTATCAGGTCAAGGAAGTATATAGACGAACAAGGAATCAAGCACTACGAGATCTTTGGTCCTTTGTTTTTTGGTTCTGTATCAGCTTTCAATGAAAAGTTTGATGTGATCAACGACCCGGAAGAGGTAATAATTGACTTTAAGGAGAGTAGGGTAGCCGATATGTCGGGAATAGAGGCGTTGAACAGATTGACCGAAAGGTATCATAAGGCCGGGAAAAAATTGCACCTCAGACACCTCAGTCCCGACTGCAGGCTGCTACTCAAAAACGCAGCGGAGATAATAGATGTGAACATAATAGAGGATCCGGCATACAGAGTAGCTATTGAAAAATAGAGTGCGGGTGCTATAGGATTATCGTCCACAATGCACGCAATAGAAGCTATGTGGCATATGTAGTATTCTACCGAGGGGGATAGGTCTTTGGCATTTTTCGCAAATGCAGATTCTTCATTTCCTACCTGGGAAAGGACCTTACTAGGCATCTATAGTGTTTCTTCGGCGGTGTTGTCTTTCTAGGGATTTTTGCTTCTATTTTTCTTCATTGCATAGGTTTTCCTTGTTCCCTGTTTTGGGATTAATGTCAATCGAAGGATGCAAGAATAACAGATAGGCGGTGTTTTGACAATTGGATAAAACGTACCAATTGTTTACACAAAGCTTAAAGGCTGTTTTGAGAGGCAGAAAGGGTGTTTCAGAAAATGTGCTATAGTTTATCAGTTGTGGTCGCTAATTTCGCCTTGATCTTATATGCGCATTTGTGTATCTATATTGTTGTTTATATTGTTGTTGCCACACCTGTGTGCGGCTCAGAATGGGCAACACTCCTATTATCTTTCGGTAAACAGAAGTAACGGAGCCCCATCGGACGAGGTGTATGACATGTGTGAGGATGACAATGGATTTATGTGGTTGGCTACCGGGAGCGGGCTATATCGTTACGATGGATTTTCTTTTGTAGCCTGGAAAAGCGAGATGCAGACATCCGCATCGGGCAGTTGTGTACGAAAAGATAAATATGGTCGTATATGGTACGAGAACTTTGACGGGTTTTTGTACTATACCGATGGTAAGATACTGAAGCCGCTGCAACAAAAACGCTCCAAAGCATACATGCCGTATGGCATCACCGACAAGTTTCTTTTTGTGCTGCAACCTGATGGTGTAGATGTTTACGACATTAAAACACTGGCAAAGGTGCGTACGGTTCACCTCAGTCTATTAAGGCTGGAGCATGCTTGTTGTGCGAATGGAGCCTACTATCTTGCCGCAGATGGTTATGTATATAAAATTGATGCTGATCTTCAACTGTCGTCCTCCAGAATCGACAATGAGACTGTCCTGGTTAATCAGTTATTTGCTACCGACGATAGTCTTTTCGTACTGCCTCGTTTGGGTGTTGCCGGAACCATCAAAGTACTGGACAAACAGCTGAATAATGTTAGAAATATTTATGTTGCCAGTGATGGTTATCTGCGTGGTCTGGAGCAGATAGGTACACGGAAATGGGTGTATTCTTCGTCCGGTTGTATGGTAGTAGGTGCTTCTGGTCAAATAGAAAAGTCACTATTCAAGGGCAAAAGCATATCGAAGGTTTTGCTGGACAAAAACGGAAATTACTGGTTTGCAACCACTAATGAAGGTATATACATAGTACCCGACCTCGCAAATACAGTATATACCTACAACAATGCTAAAATGAGGCAGGTAGCAGTAACAGGATCTGGAATATTAGCCGGTACCTATACTGGAGAGCTGCTTCGACTGACGCCTGAAGATGGAAGCATAAGCGAAGTGAGCAAAGACGTGAACGGAGCCGAAATTTACTACCTGTATGCTGACGACCACAGTATCATTTATTCCGCTACCGGTCATACAATGCTTACAGGAGCCGGAAGCAAACAATCAAAGGTGGCAACAATTGCAATCAAGGCAGTTGTGCCGGTAGACAACAAGTATTATGCAGTGGCGGCGAGTGGCATGTGCCTGCTGTTGCCTATGCCCAATGTGACAAGTGATGGTGCTTCAGTATGGGATCAGGCTACAGTCTACATCAGATTAAGTGAAGTATATGGTGCGTTAAAATTGCTCGATGGTGTTCGTGCAAGGACTATAGCATATGATAGTGTGTCGCATACTATATACTGTGCTACAAACAGTGGGATAGTAGCAATAAGTGTAGAAGGAAGCAGACAGGTAGCACGGAACGGAATGCCCGTATATGCTGCAGAGATGGTGAATTATAAAGGCGCTGTTTATGTGGCAGATACTAAGGGTAAATTGCTGCGCATAAACAGGGGTGGGTATATAGAAGATGTGCATGATTTCCCGTTTAGCGGTTCTGTGCGATTGCTGAAGGTATCTGGCGATAAGTTATACTATTGCAGCGGCAAGAGCCTGTATGAGTATGGGGGCGATAGGGTGAAACTGGTAGAGGTGCTTATAGATGCCGATGAAATTAATGATCTTGCAGCTACCGATAGTAGTGTGTGGTTGGCAACGAATTCCGGTCTTGTTTCTTTTGCCACCGAGAACCGAAATCCACCTGTTAGTCCGATACATCTCTATATAAATTCTGTCATGGTGAATGAATCTGAAGCCGACAGTACACAACTAAATAAGTTGTCGTTTGGAGAAAATAATATTACTATCGGGTATTCGCTGGTCGAGTTTGCTGCACCCATTCCGTCTGTCATTTCATACAGGATTAATGAGGGAAACTGGGTTGATTTACCGTCAAATATGCGCACCTTACATTTTAGGTCGCTATCGCCGGGAAAATATGCTATCAGTTTTGCCGTAAATGGAAAAGAGACCGGAAGAAGTGTAGATTTCAATATTTCTGCACCTTTTTGGCAGCAGTTATGGTTTTATGTTTTTGGAGTAGTGGTGGTGCTTTTCGTAGTGCTGGCCATATATAGTTTCCGTATGAAAGCCGGAATGAAAAAAGAACAGCAACGGCAGGAGAAACTGCTGCTGGAGGAGCGCCTGAGTAGGTCTATGCTTTCCGCGCTTCGCTCGCAGATGAACCCCCATTTCTTTTTCAATGCACTCAATACTGTGCAGGCATATATATTTACCAACGAGAAGTCGAAAGCTGGTGATTACCTCGCAAAGTTGTCTCTGCTCACACGTACGATATTGGAAATGTCTGAGGCGGAAACAGTAATGCTGAATAGCGAGACAGAAGCACTGAACCTGTATCTGGAAATGGAATGTACCCGCTTTGGCGATGACTTCAGGTATAGAATCGATGTTGAAAAAGACCTGGAAACTGCAGCAATAGAAATACCCTCCATGATTATACAGCCATTTGTGGAGAATGCTGTGAAGCATGGCTTACTGCACAAGGAAGGGGAGAAACGGCTAAATGTTTCCTTTGCTACAAAGGATAGCAAACTGATAATAACGATAGATGATAATGGAATAGGAAGGGCAAGATCTGAAGCACTGAATGAGATAAAAAACAGGAGATATAAATCGTATGCTACACGGGCCACGGCCGAGCGGGTGAAACTGCTGAACGCAGGAAGTCCCGACAGAATAGCGGTAACAACTATAGATAAAACCGGCGCTGACGGTGTGGCGCTGGGAACATTGGTAACAATAAAAATAAAGCTGACATGAGTTATACGGCGATAATAATAGACGATGAGGAAATGGCGAGGATACTACTGCGTGAGATGGTAAACGAATGTACCGAAGGAATTGCCATAGCCGAGATGTGTGCCGACCTGGCATCGGGTGTAAAGGCAATAAGAAAGCACAAACCCGATATAGTATTTCTGGACATTGAGCTGCCAGGACATAGTGGTCTTGAGCTGCTCGATTTTTTCAATGATGACGAGGTAAGCTTCTCGGTGATTTTTGTAACAGCCTACAATAAATATGCCATTCAGGCATTCAATTTATCGGCGGTTTCTTATTTACTGAAACCTGTACAGCCATCTGCGCTGAAGGCGGCTATAGAGCTCTTTGAGAAAAACAGAAGCAGGGTAGGCTATGCTGCACTCAAGAGCAACCTCAGCGGCAAGAACACAAAGAAGATAGCACTGCATACGCTGACCAGTATCTCATTTGAAGAAACTTCAAACATTCTGTACTTTGAAGCGGATGGAGCGTATACCAGAGTGATACTGAAAAACGGGCCTCCGGTAGTGGTGAGCAAGCCGCTGCGGCACTTTGAGGGAATTCTGGAAGGGTGCGATGATTTTTTTCGTTGCCAGAAATCCTACATGGTCAATGTGCGCCACGTAACAGAATATATCAAATCGAATGGCGGTACGCTGATAGTAGATAAGAAATACGAGATATCGGTGTCGCAGGACAAGCTGGACGCACTGATGAAACGGGTTACCTTGCTACAGTAACCTTACAAGTACGTTGTTCTTTTATAGCTCCGGGTTCACTCCCGGGGCTTTTTTTACGAACCATTCGTAGCTTTTTGCATCAGTTAGGCCTGTTTTAATCCCAATTTCTGCATCCGTTTATATATCGGCAATGAGCTTTCAGAAAACGGGAAAGTGCTTTCAGAAGAACTGTATATAATGAGGCTTTGGCATGTGCGACTTTTGTACAGAACCAAACAAACAGTTTATTTTATGAAAAGGACATTTTACAAAATTGCGGCAAGCTGCATTTCTATAGTAGCTTTGGCTGGCAGCGTAAAGGCGCAAACAATTTACACATTTTGTGGGAGTACAGCCGGTTACTCCGGAGATGGAGGCCCAGCTTCAGCAGCCAGAATCGCCCTGCCTGGTGCAATAAAATACCACAATGGATATATTTATGTGGTGGATGCAAACAACGAACTTATCAGAAAAATAGATGCCACCAGCCCCTTTAATATAACATCTATAGCAGGTAGCCAAAGCATAGGTTATAGCGGAGATGGCGGACCTGCAACAGCAGCAGAAACTTACCTGGGAGGCGTTGGCGGTGGGATTGTCGCCGACAATGCCGGAAACGTGTATTTTACAGATATATACAATAACTGTATTCGCAAGGTAAATTCTTCGGGAACTATAAGTACGTTTGCAGGTGGTGGTAGCGGCGGTGACGGTGGACCCGCTACGGCAGCATCCCTGAACAGGCCTTTTGGACTGGCAATTGACGGAACAGGTGATTTGTATGTTTGCGAAGAACAGGGACATAAGATCAGGAAAATTGCTGCTGCGACAGGTGTGATATCAACTATTGCAGGAACAGGTACTGCCGGGTATACCGGCGATGGAGGACCAGCTACGGCTGCAGACATTTCATACCCCGATGGGATAGCACTGGATGCGTCAGGCAACGTCTACTTTACTGATTATGATAATAGCGTCATCCGTAAAATAACAGTCTCTACAGGAGCTATTTCAACTTATGCTACCGGATTTAATAAACCTGCATTCATGGAATTTGACCAGGCAGGTAACCTTTTTGTTGGCAATTTTCAGTCGGATGGAATGGTATGCAGGGTAAAACCTTCTGGAGTAGTGGACACGGTGGCCGGCACCGGACTCACCAGCCTTCCTTCGGGTGATGGAGGTCCTGCTACCGCAGCTGGGCTTGGGTCTCCCCGTGGAGTTACGATAACACCCAATGGCAATCTGTTGATATCCTGCCGTAGTAACAGCCGCATCAGGGTAGTCATTGCCGCTACAGCCACCATTACCGGCACTGCCTCTTTATGCACTGGTGCCACTACCACTCTTACAGCATCGATACCCGGTGCGGCATGGATAAGCAGCAATGCCGGTATCGCAACCGTATCGTCTACAGGGGTAGTAACAGGTGTTGCCGCAGGCACAGCTACAATCACCTATGTTGCGGGGCTGGTTTTTGGTACACAGGTAGTAACGGTCAATGCTCCTGTAGCTCCTGCTATATCTGCCGCCGGTGCTTCGCTTTCTGTTCCGGCTACTTATGCCACCTATCAGTGGTCGCTGGGTGGTACTCCTATACCTGGCGCCACCAGCGCTACATACGAGGCTACAGCCACAGGTACCTATGCAGTGGCTGTTACCGATGCCGGTGGCTGTAGTGTTACTTCTGCAAATTTTATATTGTCCTCGGTATCTGTAAGCGCTGTGACCAAAGCAGCCGGCTTGCTGATAGCTCCCAATCCAACACAGGATGGCAAGTTCACTATCAGTCTACCAACAATCAACAGTGAGGCAATGACCATAATAGTAACCAATGCAGTAGGTGAAAAAGTATACGAAACGAAATCTATGACGAACACAAGAGTAAGTATAGAATTGAATGTACCTGCAGGAATGTACATCGTTCAGGCAAAAACGGCTGAGGCGAAGTACACAGCCAAAGTGATAATAAACTAGTTGATAAGTGCCCTGCTGGTGACCCCATTTCTATGGGGTTACCTTGCAAGGATATAAGTACAAAAGCGAATTGTCTTTTCTGAACATAGTTTGTTCGGTAAGGCTGATTCGCTTTTTATGTTTGTTAATTGGTCTGGGGGGTAGCTGTTTGGGGATGGTGATGACATGTACATTCGGCGGTGTATCATAAATATTTTCAGGCTATTGAATGTTCTTTATGATAGTTCGGTCATTAATTCCTTTGTAGTGTTCATTACACTTGCATTTTTCAAATGGGAATTGATGGAAGATATAAGTTTGTAGGGTTTGTTAAATGCTTCTTGTGATACCTTAAAATAAGTAGATAGTGTACGGATAATTTCTTTAGACAATCCTTTCTTGTAGTTTAGAATATCTGAAACCAAACCTTTGCTTACTTGCAGCATATCTGCTAAATCTTTTGGTTTGAGATTGCGCTCTTCCATCAGATATTTTAACAGTACAATTGGGTCAGTATCGTTAAATGTATTGTGTTCATTATCCCATTTCTCTATTAGAAGAGTAAGCAATTCAATTTCTTCCAATGCCATTTTATTTTTAGAGCCTTGCTCCACCAATTGTTCCAGTGTGTTACAGTATTGCACATACTGTTTTTTCGTCTTGATTATTTTATACTTAAGTGGTTCCATTTTGTTCAATTTTAATTTTAATACAGGCTAATGGAGTATTGTTTGTTATCTCTACAAAGTTCTGTGTATTCGGTATGTGTACCTACCCAACAGACAAATAGCCGAATACGTGTTACTCCAAATTGATACTTACAAATCAGCCTATGTTTATTCCCACCAATATTAAATACTACTCTGTTAGTGCCATTACCAAGGATATCCGCAGTGCCAAAAGTGCTTTGAATATCTTCAGGATCATTCCAATCAGTATATTTTAATACACTCAACCAAATTTGAAATCCAACTCTGCTTCCAGAGTTGACAAATGCATAGTCTTCAATTGTTTGCTTTTTGATTAAATGCAGCTTCATATTGTTAAACAAAGTTACAAAAATAAGTTCACAAAAAGTGAACTTTCATGTTGATTCGTTTCTGCTATTTTATTGTTTGTATTTCTACATTCTTTGCGATTCCTCCCACCATCACTCCTCCTGCTGCGGAAAGGCTTTGGCGGCTTTGGCATTGTATTCTTCGGCGCGGGTCATGTCCTTGGTTTGTTGGGCTATTTGTATTGCCAGTTTGTAGGGTTGTTCGTTGTATGGGTCTGCGGCTATAGACAGGTCTATCTCGCCGTAAGCGGCATTGGCATTGCCGGTCATGGCGTGCGTATAGGCCAGGAAGAAATGTCCATAACCCGGATTGTACTGCGCCAGTCGCTTGTAGAGATTCATGGCACTATCCACTTTTTTCTCTTTCATAAATATGCCACCCATGCTTTGGTACACATTTATATCGGCAGGATGCTTGCGCAGTGCCTGATAGCCGGCATATAGCGCCGAGTCGTACTTGCCTTCTGCCTCATAAAGGCGCACCATCTCGGCCCATACCAGCTCGTTGCCCGGATAGTCCTGCAGTGCTGCCAGAAACATTTCTTTAGCTTCAGCATATTTTTTCTCCTTCATCAGGTCAAAGCCCGCCATGTCTTTTTTTGTCTTACGTTTCAGTATGGCAGCTATCGGCACACCATCTACATCTATGGTATGAATGGTTTCTTCCGGTGGCCAGTTGTTGGTGGTGAGTTGTGCAGCATCTACAAAGCGGGAGAACATGATACAGTAATCCCAGTCTTTGCTGTAGCGGTCGTAGTGGCGAATATAATTTGGCCCGGCACTGAATGGCTCTTTGAAGTCGGCATGTTCTTTGGCAAAACGCTCATACTCCTCGTCGCGTCGGAAGTCGGCAAAACGCTCGTAAAAACCCATATACTGGCGTGGCAGATTTTTCAGGTTTATCTGGTACAGGGCAGCTACCATAGGGTAGGTGGTGTTGGTACCTATTGTTACTTTTTTGTTTTCCAGGTGTTCATTTTTTATGAGCCATTCTGTAGCCTCTTTTATGCCGGTCATGTAGTAGTCGGTCTCATACCTGCCATATATGCCTTTCAGCCCGCCTGCTATTTCATTGTAGTATAGCGACTCGTAAGGATGATTGGCGATTACGTACTTTACGGGCAGTACAAGTCCGCCTGTCACCACTGCCATCGCTGCAAACTTCAGCGCCTTTTGCGAAGAGCTCAGCAGATAGTCCCAGCCCAGTGCTGCTATTACTACAATAGGTGGGTATATAAACAGGAAGTGCCGCCAGCCATCGTACAGCGATGAGTTTTTGTAAATGGCGTAAGCCAGGGGGAATACGATGGTGAACAGTACAAAAAGCGAGAATACAAAAGTCTGCCGGTTTTTTTTGTAGAGGTATGCCATGCCTGCCAGACCTATAGCACTGCCTGCCAGCACCACCAGCGGTGCAGTAAGGGCTATGTACTTAGGTATGTAGTACCACGGCACCTGATTGCTCAGTATCTTATTACCATCATAGAGCATGCCTATGTTCACAAAGAAGTTGGACATTATTTTCAGTGCTTCCAGCGGCTTGCTCACTATGCCCAGATGAGCGTAGGGCCAAAACAGCACCGCTATGAGATAACCGGCCACTGAAACTATAACGAACTGCTTAATGATACGAGGGCTAATTACTGATTTTAACTGCTTTGTGTAAACAGCATAAGTAAGGATGAAGAGCAGCAGGTAGGCTATAAGCAGAAAGCCGCCTATACGCACGCCCATGGCCCAGCCTATACTGGCTATGAGCCCTACTATGTGCCGGGCACTAGGGCGGGGTAGCGACCGCAGAAAAAGCAGCATAAAGTAGATGCCGGCGGTATAGCCCACAGAGAAGGGTATATCCTTAGGGTTGGCAAAGTTGTGACCAAACCACGATGGCGACAACACCAGAAATATCATGGTGAAGATAGCAGCATTCCAGTTGCCCAGCAGCCTTGCCAGCTTGCCGGCATAGATGATGCCTATTGCACCCACAATGGCATTAATAAAGTGCATAGTGGTGTAGTGGTCCCACGGATGAAACACATTGTACACAAAGGCTGTAATGAAGTCGAATATCCCCCCGTAAAACTGAATGCCGGTAGTGGCGGTTTGTGCCTCGGTATCGCCGTTGAAGAAGTAGTTGTAGATACTGTTGCCATAGTCGAAGTGCCAGTGCTCATCGCCGGTGACTGCATAGTGAAAGCTGATAGCCGGCATAATAAGTACCAGCAGCACCGCCATCATATTGAAAGCCGCTCTGCCTCTTACTTTTGCTTTTTGCTCAGTAGTAGCATCGGCGGCCAACCGGAATGGCAGCACAAAACTGTTGTACAGCCAAATGCGGAATGATATAGACAATACACCTATTAGCATCATTATAGAGTCCTTCACTACGTTTACCTTGCTCTCCGGCATATTTACCCAGTTTACGGGCATCTCTACTATGCGTATGTCGTTCAGGTCGGCCTGGTAGAGTAGTTCGACATCGTGTGCCCAGCCCTTGCTCTGCATATTGCCAAAGAGAAAAGTAGCCACATCGCGGGTATATAACTTAAAACCACACTGCGTATCTCTGAGTTGCAGGGTAGTGAACACCTGCACTATGCCATTGAACACACCACCTATCAGCCTGCGACTCTGCAGTGCTTCTACCTTACCATCCTCGTGCTTGCGTGAGCCAATGTATACCACCCGCTCGCCTGAGAATAAAGTTTTTTCTCTTTTTTCCCAGTTGATAAGGTCCGATGGTTTTGTGGACATATCTGCATCCAGCGTGAGAATAAAATCGCCCTTGGCAAGGTTTACGCCTCTTTTCAGTGCGCTACCCTTGCCCCCATTGGCCGGCATTTTCTCTACGGTCAGTTTGTCTTTCAGAAAGGTGTA
The DNA here is from genome assembly GCA_021740995.1 of Taibaiella sp. Classification (GTDB taxonomy): domain Bacteria; phylum Bacteroidota; class Bacteroidia; order Chitinophagales; family Chitinophagaceae; genus Nemorincola. The sequence goes on along the minus strand of JAIOYR010000050.1, from coordinate 15,415 downwards.
CTTTGTATCTACCGCCTGACTTATCTTTTGGGCAGTATCGTCCTTGCTGCCATCGTCTACTACTATTACCTCATATTCGCCTTTCCATTTTTCTTCAAAGTCGGCAAGCCCCTGCATCATTATATCTACCCGTGCCGACTCATTGTAGCAGGGTATTACCAGCGACATCAGAAAGTTTCTGGAGCCTGTGCCGGCAGCTTTGTTTTGTTGGGATGGCTGGTTAGTTTTCATCGTTGGGCGAATATATTATTTATTCAGGTTGCCGATATACACCCAGTCGCCCTGGATGTTGGTGCAAACGTTATTATTAATGTTGATTTCCTTTTGCAGATAAGCGGCAATAGGGTAGAAGTTGAGATGGAGGTCCATGGTAAAGTAATAATAGCGCTGGCATGGGGTCACGATTATCACCTGTTTCTTTGCCACTCGTTTCAGCTCTTCTATAGCGGCTGGCAGCTCCCGCAGATGCTCTATAGTGTGCGAGCAGGTAACCACATCAAACTCATTATCAGCAAAAGGTAATTTGTAGATAGTGCCTTTTTTGTAATCCGCTTTTTTCAGGGTGGGCACACTATCATACAGGTCGCAGCCGGTTGTTTGCAGGTTGGTGTTTTCGCCTATATAGTTCAGTAGAAACCCCCGTCCGCAGCCTACATCCAGCAGATTCTTTGCATCCTTGTGTACAGACTCTACCAGATACTTGATGCTGGGCATATTCATATCGGTCGGGCGGTCGTATGCCAGACAGTCCAGATTTCGGTATATCTCAGAAAACTGGTCTTCAGTGAGTGTGTAGGCTATGTCTTTGAAGTCCATATATAGCCTTACATTCTTCCCCTTGAACCAAATATGGAAAAACGGGTACATAAACCACCGTGCATCCCTGATTGCGGGCGGCAGCCAGTTGTCCATCACATACCTGATAGCATTTGTTATAGAACGATTCATTGGGTAATGATATATTTATCCGAACCGGAAAACTAAAAACAGGAACTATCAATAAGCCCCGATTATTATCTTCAAGTTAGTATTCTTTGTTATTAATAATATTGTTAGTACATATGGAGATACTTCTATTGCTGCCTCACTTTCAGCCATATTATACCTACTTTCTGCAATCTACCTGATACTTTCTGTTATAGAAGTTTCAAAAGTAATTAAAGTTGCTAAATTTACAGTCTTATAATCGTGCTAAATACCGCTTAATGGATCTTAAAGAATTAGAAGCTGGAGTAAACCCTGAAGTGCACTGGTATTACCAGAGCAAAATATTGCCACTTATTGAATATACTAAAAAACTATTGCGCAATAATACTCCGCTTACCATAGTAGACGTGGGCTCGGGTTCCGGTTTTTTCGCATATAGCCTTGAAAAAGAATTTGGTGACCAGATAAACAAGGTATATCTGGTAGACATTAACTATACTGCTGAGGAAATGGCTGCTACCCGTGGTGCCAAAATAGAAAAAACACTTAGCATACCTGCTACCATAGAGAATAGTTTGGTGATACTTATGGATGTACTGGAACATCTGGAGGACGACCTGAAAATGCTGCAAGACATAAAAGCCAACAGCAAAGGCAATAACAATCATTTCTTTATTACAGTACCTGCATTCTACTCGCTATGGAGCGGGCACGATGTGTATCTGGGGCACTATCGCCGGTACAAAATAGCTATGCTCAATAAAGTGCTGAATGATGCAAAATTCAATAAAATAGAGAATACCTACTACCTCTATGGCAGTTTGTTTCCTATGGTATGGGCAGTACGCAAGCTCGATAACCTGAAAAAGAAAGAGGGTAGTACTTCCAACATGAAACCATTTAACCCGCTGTTGAATAAAATGTTACTTGGCATTACTTCTATAGACATGAAGCTGGCAGCTGCCAACAAGCTGTTTGGAGTCACGTGTGTGTCGCAGGGGGAAGTGTGATTTTCAGATTACTACGGTAGATACAACGAAAAAAGCGGGGAGTTACCCCCGCTTTTTTTGACTTATGGCGATTGAAAATACAGGGTCTGTAATCTGCATTGAATTGTTGGCAGCATTTGTCTGTGCTATGTACGACTTTGAAATCTATTCTTTTCACTGACGGAATCAGCGATTACCTATGCTGTGATCATCGCAATTTTTTTAGGTTGGTTTCATCATGATTGGGTAATTATGTTTGGTTACCTTATAGTATACGCATGAATTGTTAAAGTGGTTTTGTGGAGGGAGAAAATAGTTGTGGATTAGTCATTTTTCGTTTGAATCTCGTTCGCTTCACACACCATAAACAAAAATCCCCGATGTGCAGGCACATCGGGGATTCGTGTTTCTTAAATTAAAAATGCTGTATTATTTGATACCCATCTTAGCTTTTACTATTGGGGTAATGTCATACTCTTCTTTGCTGAAAACGATACCGCCCTGGCTGTTTACATCGAATATGTAATCGTAGTTTTTTTCTTTAGCCACATCCTTTATAGCCTTATCTGCTTTCTCCAGAATAGGGGTGTACAGGTCTTGTTTTTTGGTTTGTATTTTTTCTTGTGCACTCTGCTGTGTGCTTTCTATGCGCGACTGCAGGTCCTGTAGTTCCTTTGTTTTTACTTCTTTCATGGCGTCGGTCATTGTTTTTTCGCCTGCCTGAAAAACCTGTAGTTTGGTTTGAAATTCTTTGGTCATTATCTCTATCTGTTCCTGAAAAGAACGGGTGTACTTAGCCAATGCAGAATCTGCATTTATTCTTTCGGGCATAGACTGGAGCAGCATTGCAGAGTTGATGTATGCAATTTTGAGCGTGGTAGTCTGTGCTACCAGTTTGTTGCCCAACATCAGTCCGCAGGCGAATAACAAGATTAATTTTTTCATTTGGTTTTTATATAGTTGAATTTTTAACTTTATTATTTGAACTTCTCGTAAAGTAATTCTCTCTCTCTCTACTTTTGACTTTATACCTTCTACCTTCTACCTTCTACCTTTGACTTTCCACCCCTTCTAGCCCGTGCAAAGTAAATGCCATTATTTGTTTATTCCAAGAATTTTTAACACTTCATCGCTTCTGTCGAGTTTTGGGTCGGCATAAAACACGGTTACACCACCTGCCTTATCAAACACCATATCATAGCCTTTCTGAGCAGCCATTTTCTGTACTGCATTGAATACTCTGTCCTGTACTGGTTTTACGTATTCCTGGCGTTTTTTGAAGAGGTCACCCTCATACCCAAAGCGTTGTTTTTGCAGGTCTTTTGCCTCTTTTTCTTTAGCTACAATTTCATCCTGCCGGCGGTTTCTCATTTCGTCAGACAGCATTGGTTTTTCAGCCTGGTAGCCTTTGTACATTTTTTCTACCTCTACCATTTTAGCATCTATTTCTTCCTGCCAGGTCTTGGATATATTGTCCAGGCGGGTTTGTGCGTCTTTGTAATCACTTACTTTATCTAAAATGAACTTAGAGTCGATAAAACAATATTTCTGCGCATTGGCATAACCCGCTGCAGCCAATAGCAAGAACAAACTGAAGATTGCTTTTTTCATACGGTTTGGTTTTTATGTAGTTAGTATATATTGTTTCAAAAAATTAAATAATGGGTTCTATCCAAAATTATCAATTGCTAACGGATTAATCCGGTTCGAAACCGAGCATAAAGGTAAATTTAGCAATATTTTTCAAACCCGTTGTTCCTCCTGGTCTGTTATCATATCTGTCGAAGCCTACACCATAATCAAGACCCAACAGACCAAACATCGGAAGGAAGACCCTGATACCAAGGCCCGCATCTCTGTTTAGCTTGGTAGGATTGTATTCTGCAAAGCTGTTCCAGGCATTGGCCGCATCGGCAAACACCAGTCCGTATATAGTGGCTGTGGGGCTCAGTGAGAAAGGATAGCGAACCTCTGCCGTGTATTTATTAAATACAGTTGCTGCACTTTCGTATACCTCGTATCCGCGCTGGCTTATTATTTCATTACCTATAAAGAAGTTGCCCATGGTCATACCATCGCCGCCCAACTGATAACGACCGAATGGTGAATAACCAATGCCTTTGTTATAGTAACCCATGAAGCCCATTTTGGCACCCAGTTTCAGCACCAGATTGCCATAGATTTTCTGATACCACTCTGATACAAACCTGTACTTATGGTACTCTATCCATTTATATTTATTAGCATTGGTTTCATTGGTATAATCTCTGCCGCTGAATGCACTAAAAGGTGGTGTGAACTGGAAGGTAAATGCCACATTAGACCCTCCACGCGGATACAATGGTATATCCACAGAGTTGCGGGAGAGTATAAACTTGAAGTTGAGGTCATTACTAAACCCGTTTGAGAAACCCGGAATAATGGCGAACTCCTTCAGGCGGTAGTTGTTATAAAACACACCGTAGTTGAACACAAAGAAGTTGTCGGGCCAGGACAGGCGTTTGCCCATAGACAAGCCACCGCCCGTTACCCGCAGGAATGAAGAGCGTGGATTATTTATGTCATTAGAACCCGACCTGAGTGTGTATACCAGGTTTGCAGTAAGCGCATTTGGTTTGCGGCCACCCAGCCATGGCTCTGTAAAGGATGTATTGAGCGAGTTGAACATCCTTCCGCTCGATGAATAGTTGACAGAGAATTTCTGACCATCACCTACAGGTAGTGGGTCCCACAGTCTTGGGCGTAGTATATTGCGGGCAGCAAAGTTGTTGAAGGTAATACCCACATTGCCATAGAAGCCCAGACCACCGCCAAAACCGGCAGATAGCTGCAACTGGTCGCTCGATTTTTCTACTACCGTATAGTCTATATCTACCGTGCCATCTTCGGGGTGCGGCTTGGGTTGTATTCCTATTTTCTCCTGGTCAAAGAAGCCAAGGTTTGCAATCTCACGGTTGGAGCGGATAAGGTCGGTACGGCTGAATTTGTTGCCGGGGAATGTGTACAACTGGCGGCGTATCACATGTTCATTTGTACGGTCATTGCCACTTATGCTTATATCGCGTATGGTAGCCTGTGCACCTTCTGTAATGCGCATTTCGAAGTTAATAGTATCGCCTCCGGAAATCGATGTCTCCACAGGGTCTATGTTGAAGAACAGGTAACCATCGTCCATATACAGGCTATATACGTCCTCGCCACCTTCGGGGCTCAGTTGTCTGCCCAGGCGGGTTTCCAGCAGTTGCTGGTTGTATACATCGCCTCTCTTTATTGCAAGCACTCTGCTCAGTACCTCTGCCGAATACTTGGTGTTTCCTTTCCATTGTATATCGCCGAAGTAGTATTTGTTGCCTTCTTTTACTTTTATGTCTATATTGATATTGCCATTCCTTACCGGGTATATGGTATCTGCATCAATCGTGGCATCTCTGTAGCCCAGCGTGTTATAGTAGGCTACCAGCGATTGTTTGTCTTCGTCATACTTAGACTGGTTGAACTTGGAAGAAGCAAAAAGCTTGAATCTGAAATAAGGCTCTACCGCATCCAGAGTTTTAGAAACCGATAAGAAGCCAAACTCTTTTACATACTTGCCAAACGAGCGGGGTGTAGACCCGTACACACACTTGGTGGTATCCGGGTGTAGTGTGAACCGGCTGTTTTCTTTAGTTGACTTCAGTGTACGTTTCAGTCTGGCTTCGCTGGCATTATCAGCTCCGGCTATACTTACCTGATTGATGTGTGTTTTTGTACCCTTGTCTATGTAGAAGGTCAGTATTACTTTATTGACTGCAGTAGTATCTTTTTTCTCGGTAGCAGTTATCTGCACCCGCCCAAATCCTTTATCAGTATAAAACTTACGAATACGCTCTGTTGCTTCCTTTTTTGTAGCTGCTGTTACCACTTTGTTGGTTACAAGCGATACCTTGTTTTTCAGTTCCTTTGCCTCGCCTGTTTTTATATTTTTAAAGTTGTACTTGCTCAGTCGGGGACGTTCGGTTACTGCAATATTTATAAATACCTTATCATCAATAATTTTAGTAATAGTGATATCTATATTAGAGAACAACTCCTGCTTCCATAGGGCTCTGATGGCTTTTGCAAAACCTTCATCATTGGGTATTCTCACTTTCTGGCCTACTATCAGGTTGGTAACAGCTATCAGTAGGTCGTGGTCCAGATATTGTGCACCGGTTACCGTAATACCTGCCAGTTCATACTCTTTTGGCTTTGCGGGGTCGCTCATTCCCTGACGTAAACTGCTAAGGCCACCCGTGTTAGAGCCGCCAAGCTGCGCATGAGTATGCGCTGCTCCTAAAACACAAATAAACAAGCATACAAATCTGATAACAGAAACAGGCTTGCCAAATAGGGTAGTGCCGGTATATATTGCTGACAGCCTGTTATGGCCATCATGTATTACTTTCATCATACGCCTGAAGGGTATTGTCATATTACTTTCGTTCGGGTCTTTCGCTGGATTATTCCTCATTTCCCTGTGCATGCGTGGGGTTTACAGATTGTATTTGTTCACTTGTTTTGCCGAAACGGCGCTCACGCTGCTGATAGTTCAGCAATGCTTCATATAGGTTTTCCTTGCGAAAATCAGGCCAATGCACATTTGTAAAATAGAGTTCGGAATATGCCAACTGATAGAGCAGGTAATTACTTATTCTGTATTCTCCGCTGGTACGTATCATCAGTTCCGGGTCGGGGAAGGCAGCGGTATATAAGTGTTGTTTTATAGTCTCGTCGGTTATATCTTCTATTCGCAACGCGCCGCTCTTTACCTTTTCTGCTATTTTGCGGACAGCCATCGCTATCTCGTCTCTGGAGCTGTAGCTGAGTGCCAGTATCAGGTTGAGTCCCGTATTGGCTGCAGTCATTTCCATTGCCTCATTTAATTCTTGCTGGCATATTTCGGGCAGACTTTCAAAATCGCCTATTACATGCAGCCGCACATTGTTTTTCTTTAGCTCTTCTACTTCTTTTCTTATAGTATTCACCAGCAGCTCCATCAGTGCGTCTACTTCTGCCTTTGGGCGATTCCAGTTTTCGGCAGAGAATGCATAAAGGGTCAGGTAGCCTATGCCCAGCTCGCCACAGGCATCTACTATTGCACGCACACTTCTCACACCCTCATAGTGGCCATATACTCTGTCTTCACCGCGCTCTTTTGCCCATCGCCCATTTCCATCCATTATTATGGCTATGTGCTCAGGCAGTTTGTTGTGGTCTATCGATTCAGGAATAATCATGTAAGTGTTTGCGAAAAGTGTGCAAAGGTACAAAAATAGGTTACAGCTAATCGTATCAAAATATGTAAATACAGTTTAACGCGACTTTAACTGCATCATATATTTATGATGTACACGCAATTTGGTATTTTATCCCTATTATTTTAATTATAGTGGATTTAATTGTAATTTACATCTTCAAAATAAACACTCCCTTTTTTTATCATGCCTGTTGGCTCTTTTTCTGTTCGTATAAGTAAATTATTTACTGTATTTGCATTGCTGCTTTTTGCAAAGCAGGTATTTGGACAACAGTATACTGATAGTCTGATGCTGTGGACTCCTGATAAAAAAATTACTTCCAGAGATTTCAAACATCCGGTCGATTCTATTGCCATCAAGAGAGGTGTGCCTTTTAAGGCCAGTTCCCTGCTGGATATAAAAATGGATGTACAGCAATTCAATGAAGATGACACTCAATTTATTTATAATATATACCCCGTTTTTTTCAGATACCTGTCGTGGCTATACGATACCACACAACTGCCACACGAGCAACTGCACTTCGATATTAGTGAAGTATATGCACGGAAAATGAGGCGGTGTATACAATTGATGAAAAAAGAACCTGATAACTATGAGTGGCTGAAGATAAAACTGAACGAATTGTACTATGACCACGCAAAGTATCATGTACTTTATGATAAGGAAACACATTCAGGAAAATTTGTGAATATGCAGTTACTCTGGAACAGAAATATTGCTACCCAACTGGATACCCTGAAAAGGTATAACCTATCTGGTGGGACAATAAAACTGACAGATTAAACAATAAGTAGAATTGAGTATACTCAACTCTTTATTCTCCTGACTCATTTATCCTCGTACCTTTATATACCGCAATACTGCCCCTTGCAGAAAAAGAGAAATGAAACCGCTTGTATTAAAATTGATTATTTGTTCACTTATTGTCAGCTGCTGCATTGATGCAGATGCACAGGTGAGGGTGCGCAGGTGGTGGCATATAGCAGCACAAAAAAAAGAGAAAAAAGCACTAAGGACAAACAATACAAAGAACACCCTGCCTAAAAGTGTAAAAGCTACGGTTACCGCTTACCCGCAATCACAGACAAGGATAGAAACTGATGCACAGTTTCATGTGCCATGGAGCGGAACAAGGCGGCTGCATTACGACGATTTTCTGTGCAACAAAAACCTGTACAATAAGTTTCTGCCGGCAAGAGATACCGACCTTACTAAGGTTATCTATCCTGATTACAGAGATTTTTACAAAAAGCTGAGCGAGCGGGTAAATACCGCTGATGGCATGGAAGATGTTTTTTGGCAGGAGCGGATAGAGCGGCTGCTGAAAGCCAAAACTGACAGCATAGATGCCGGCTATCTGGACGGAACCTACAATGATATTGACCTTTCTTTTACCATCAGCATAGACTCTCCGGCAGCGTCTGTTATCAACATTTCTCCCGTCATCTATTCGGTCAATGAAACTACTTACTATTATAATATTACAGCGCTTTTTAGCAGGTTCAGCTCGTGGATGATAGTAAAGTCGGCAGACATACTGGAGCATGAGCAGATACACTTCGACATCTTTGAGCTTTATGCCCGGCGAATGCGGAAACATCTGGTAGCAACCCTGAAACAAAACTACATTGACGGTACACCCGGCGATATAGCCAGTGACATAACACCGGCTTATGAGCAATTGTATCAGCAATTAAATGATATGCAGTTGGAATTTGACCGGCAGACGATGGCACTCACCGCCAACAATGCCCCTCTGCTGACCACCAATGCATCGTGGACAAAAGAACTGCGCAGGCAACTGGAGGCGTTCAGGGAGTACGCCTTGCCAGAAGGCAATGTGATACTGACAGCCCCAAATCCATAATGTGAAAAATCTCAGCGCTATTTTACCCTATTTGCTATTACACCTTTATCCAATTACCCCTTTACTCCTTTTACCCGATTAACCTTTTAACAAATTAACCTCTTACTCTCTTCCCCAATCACCCTTTTTCCTATTTTTACCAAATGAACTTATTCGACAAAATTCAGGAGACAGCAGCCTTTATTCGCAGTCATGTCACTGCCAGGCCCGCAGTAGGCATTATACTTGGTAGTGGCCTGGGGGGGCTCACAGACATCATCAGCAAAAAAGTAGTGTTGCATTATTCGCAAATCCCACACTTTCCTGTTTCTACAGTAAAGGGGCATAGTGGCGAGCTGGTTTTTGGCACTATTGGCGATACAGAGGTAGTGCTCATGTCCGGCAGGTTTCACTATTACGAGGGCTACAGTATGGATGCGGTTACTTTTCCAGTGCGGGCTATGAAAGCCATCGGGGTAGAGACACTCATACTATCCAATGCAGCTGGTGGTATGAACCGCGATTTTGGAATAGGCGACCTTATGCTCATTACAGACCATATAAATCTGTTTCCGGAGCATCCGTTGCGTGGGCACAATGACGACAGGTTGGGTACCCGTTTTCCCGATATGAGCCAGCCTTACGACCTTACATTGATAAGCGCAGCCAAGGAAATAGCCCGCAAGCTGAACATAGAAGTAAAGACCGGCGTATATGTAGGGTTGCAGGGCCCTACCTTCGAGACACCGGCAGAGTATAGGTGGCTGCACACCATAGGTGGCGATGCAGTAGGTATGAGTACCGTGCCCGAAAACATAGTAGCCCGCCATGGCGATATGAGGGTGTTTGCGATGAGTGTTATTACCGACATAGGCATCAGCGATACCCCGGTTGTCATCACTCACGAGGAAGTGCTGGAAGCCGCCAATGCCGCTGCACCCAAGATGGCAGCCATAGTAGCAGAGCTGGTGCAGCAGATTGGGTAGTGTTGCGGTGGGAGTGTGTAGGGTTTATGGCTGATGTGCTTTGGTATGGAAAAGTGGAGGTGAAGTGATGATGTTAGAAGCACACTACACTACGAAATATGTAACATATAATGAAGCATGTGTGACACTGGCAAATAGGCGCCTTTGTAACTTTGCCGCCATATGGAAAAAAGAGCAATTGGCATTATTCTTACTATTCTTGGTGTGGCCGGATTGGTGATAGGTGCATACAATTTTATCAATCATGCCAGCAACAATTATAATGTAAAGGTTATTGCTACCAGCCTTATATTGGGTTTGTTGTTTTTTGTTTCGGGCATAGGTCTGGTGCGCAGCACCAAAGATGTAATGAAGAATGATGAGCATGTGAGTTAGGTTATTGCTTAATCCTAGTCTGCATAGCTCCTTTCTGTTATTCATTTATTTGTACACTACAATATACATTGCGCGGCATGTGGCGGTGGTGGTTAGGGTATTGATTTTGGTGTTTATCACGCCCACGCTGTTATGTTTTAGTGTTATGGTTCCCTCCAGCGTGCTTACTATATTATTGCCGTTGTCTGTGGCGGCAGTTTGTTTCAGCGCTACTGTGTTTGCCTCGTTGCTGTTGTCAAACAGGTTTGCCGTAGCTTCAAATCCCTTTGCATAAGTGCCGGTATTTTTCATTTCGAGTATCATCATTTTCACACGGTAAACCGCATCACCCGCCTCGAAGTTGAAGAAGTAGTCGCCACATTCTGACGAGAATGTTTTTATTACCGCAAATCGTTGTTTTTTCAGCCTTTTTACTTCCTGCTCACATGCGGCATTAAAGGCATCTACAGGGTCGGCGGGTGGGGTGTTTACTATCTGAATTGCTGCCCGTACTATCTTATATGTTTTTGCTTTTTTGCCCTGCGGGTTGTCTGCCAGCGACAGGCTTACGGAGGTGCCCACCTCTCCGCGAATGATAGCAACTACCTCTTCCAGCGTTTTATTTTTACACTCAAAGTCATTGACCTGTATTATGTAGGCGCCCTCGGGCAGCGCCTGTGCCGCCGCCGGACTATTGGGTACCAGTGCCTTTATACGGGGCAGAGTAGTGCCATCCTTGGCGGTGTCCAGCACCAGAGTGGCACCTATGCCTCCCATTGTTTGTGCATCACCTTGTGTGTACCCGCTGCATAGCAAGGACAGTATTAAAAATGTGATTTTATAAAACACGTTCATATAGCAAGGATAGCGAATTTTGGTTTAAAAATACGTTAATGATAGCCTGGACATTCAAGGCCATGAATGGGCTGTGTAACAGTTCATTTTTTTTCCTGCCCAAATGGAATAATTTTACAGCCTTATGTCATTCACTCCCCGAAAAACTGCGTTGTATATAATACTGATAGCCGCAGTAGTATTCGTGGAAAGTTGTATACCCTATATATGTGCGGTAAAGAACACCCCACCGGGCTATCAGTTTTCTGGTCAGCTTGCCTATAGCCCCGATCAAAATATGTATTTTTCGTTTATTAGTCAGGCGCGCGATGGTGCATTTGTGCTGAAGAATAAACTGACTGCAATGCCTCACGCTGCTGTCTTTGTCAATCTGGAGTATTGGCTGGTAGGTTTCATTCAGCGCATTACGGGTATATCTGAAAACGCTGTATACCATGTATGGCGGTTTATGGGCGCTGTTTTACTAGCCATTGGTTTTTATAAGTTAGTTATGGTGTCTTTGCCATCGCCACGCAGACGGGTGGCGGCATTTGCGGCATTTTTCTGTAGCGGTGGTTTCGGGTTCATCTTTGCTATACTCAGTGCGCTGTACCTGATAGGGTTCGATACTACCCAGCAGGGCATTATAGATATGCGCTATGGTAGCCTGCCTTTTCAGCAACTGATTACTAATCCCCATTTCTCTTTTCCGCACGGACTGATACTGATAGCCTATGCTTTTTTTATGATGGGAGAGCGCTTTGGTAAGGACAGGTATTATCTGTTTTCTGGTATAATGTTTAATGTGATAGGGCTGGTGAGGCCATACGATATTATACCTCCTGTTATCATCTTCCCCCTTTATGTATTGCTTACCAATGGTAGTCTGCGTTTCGAGTTCAAAATGCTGCTGCGCAAGATGATGCCGTTGCTGCTTATAGTACCGGTGTTTCTGTACAATGTGTGGTTGTTTAAATATAATGAGGTTTTTAAATACTGGTCGCTACAGGGGCACAATGCCGGCACACTGCCGTCGGTGCCCTGGCACTATATGGTATATGGTATAGTGGGCGTACTGGCACTGGTGCGGCTGATGCAGGCTAAGCAGTACCGACCCGGCAAGATGGGCGTCTTCATAGCATTGTGGTTTGGTGTTACATTTGTATTTATACATCTGGGCAGGTATTTCCCGGCTATAGGCTGGAGCCCCCAGATAGGGGTGTATCTTGCTGCTCCGCTTACGCTTGCTGCCTGCTCGGTGCAGTATGCGGGTATCATCAGTGCCCGGACTATGCGCTTTCTGGTTATTCCGGTAATTGCTGGCTTTATACTTATTAGTAATCTGTCTATCATGCTCTATTTTTCAAAGGGGCATACGGGACCGGTAAAGACCCCCATATTCTATACGAGCAATGCAGAGATGGAGGCGATGCAATGGTTGCGCGGCCATGCCAGAACAGGAGAAGTAGTGCTGGCAGACAATGCCTCATCGCAGCGAATAGCCAAGTATACCAGTGCGAGTGTGGTGGCATCTCACTACAGTGTTACACCGCGTTTTGCGGAAAATGCTGCACTGGCAGCACAACTGCTGGCAGACACGCTGAAAATATCAGGACTGGAACCAATGCCTGAAAACCTGCATATCCGTTATGTATACCTTAAGCCTGCTAAAGGGGCACCGTTGCCGGCAAGCGGTAAGTATCTGACTCAGGTATACGGCAACACACAGGTGGTAATATACAAGGTACAGTAGTATGCCGGTGTGCTAGAATATAGGCAATGCCGGTGTGCCGCTGACGAGCGTAATGAATATGGCCAGTGCACCCAGTACAAAACCCATAACCGCAAGACCTCTGCTGGTAGAGAAGCGCTTTATACCTATAAAGCCCAGAAAAAGGGCCAGTAATGAAAAAATAGGTGCGAAGAAACCCAATATTCCGAAAAGCAATGAAAAAGTGCTGATAGTGCCATTGTGTACCCACCTTACAAATACGGATGATGGGGAGCTATGCTGTTGTGCTATGCTAAGGATTTCTTTATAGTCGTTTGCTGTTTTTAACTGCAGGTTGCTGATTTCTTTACGTTCAGCAGATGCCGATTGGATAGTGGATTGCTTCTTTTGCACGAAGCCGGCTGTAGCAGCTACAGGCGAAAGGCAGATTACCACAAAGGCAAAGAAGCATAACAGGATGTTTTTCATAAAGTTAAAATTTGTGCGCCAAATATACTGTTTTGATAACAGCTTGTGTATACTGTAGCGGCAAATAATTATTTGCTTATGTGAGCATACAGGTATTTCGCCGTAAGTCGAATAAGCTGTAATTTTGCAGCCCTAAACTGGATAGTAATATGAAAATGAATAAAGTGCTGAGCAAGCTGGGAATAGTGCAGGTGAACGAAGGAGCAGCCACAGGGGCAAAATGGATAAAAGCCAAGGGTGAAAAACTGGAATCTTACTCGCCGGTAGATGGTAAGCTGATAGCGGCTGTAAATACCGTAACGCGCGAAAACTATGATGAAGTGATAGCGCAGGCACAGACTGCATTTGCAGAGTGGCGCATGTGGCCGGCACCCAAGCGCGGCGAGGTGGTGCGCCAGGTAGGCGAGGCACTACGCAAATACAAAGAGCCGCTGGGTAGGCTGGTGTCTTATGAAATGGGCAAGAGCCTGCAGGAAGGATATGGTGAAGTGCAGGAAATGATAGACATCTGCGATTTTGCGGTGGGCTTGTCGCGCCAGTTGTATGGGCTTACCATGCACAGCGAGCGGCCGCAGCACCGTATGTATGAGCAGTGGCATCCGCTGGGCGTTGTGGGTATTATCAGTGCGTTCAATTTTCCGGTGGCTGTATGGAGCTGGAACAGTATGCTGGCATTTGTGTGTGGCAATACCTGTGTATGGAAACCATCAGAGAAAACGCCAATATCGGGCATTGCATGCCAAAATATAATAGCGGAGGTACTCAAAGCCAACAATGTACCGGAAGGTGTATGCGGGCTTATAATAGGTGGAAGAGAAACAGGTGAATGGATGAGCAACGACAGCCGTGTGCCGCTGGTATCTGCTACAGGGTCTACCCGTATGGGCAAGGCTGTGGGGGCTGCAGTAGCTGCCAGGCTGGGACGCTCGCTGCTGGAGCTGGGTGGCAACAATGCCATCATAGTATCTGAATCTGCTGATCTGAATATAGCACTGCGTGCTGCTATTTTTGGTGCGGTAGGTACGGCAGGGCAGCGTTGCACTACTACCCGCCGCCTCATCATTCATGAAAATGTGTATGAGCAATTCAAGAAGAAACTGGTAGCGGCTTACAAACAACTGGTGATTGGCGATCCGCTGGATGAGCAAAGCCACGTAGGTCCGCTAATAGACCAGGATGCAGTGGCTGCTTATGCCCATGCTATAGCAGAGGTGAAAAAAGCAGGTGGCAAAACAATAGTGGCAGGTGGCATACTGACCGGTGAGGGCTATGAAAGTGGCTGTTATGTAAAGCCGGCAATCTTTGAGGTGCAGAACGAATGGCCTATAGTGCAGCACGAAACATTTGCTCCTATTCTCTACATCACCAAATACACGGCACTCACAGATGCTATAGCTATGCAAAACAATGTGCCGCAGGGTCTGTCGTCTGCTATAATGACGCTGAACATGCGCGAGGCGGAATTGTTCCTGTCTGCTACGGGCAGCGATTGCGGTATAGCCAATGTGAACATAGGTACGAGTGGTGCTGAGATAGGTGGGGCATTTGGTGGAGAGAAAGAAACAGGTGGTGGACGTGAAAGGGGCTCTGATAGCTGGAAGGCATACAGGCGCCGCCAGACAAATACCATCAACTATAGCGACCAGCTGCCGCTGGCGCAGGGTATCAAGTTTAGTGTGTAATAAGTTTAGTGTATAATTGATATTGCCACACCTGCTGATAAAAGTGGGTGTGGCAATTTTTATTATTCTGTTATCAATTATAGCGTATTCCAAACTGGCAGATGTAGATGCCAATGACAAGTTTTACTACTTACCCGTAAGTTTACCACCCCAGCTGTAAATAGCCTTCGCTTTTTACAGCATCCCCTCCTAAAAAAGGAGGGGTGCGCCCTCATTTCCTACCCTGAATTTGCTAATGTCATTTAGGAACTGCCATTGACAAGTATTATTACTTACCCGTAAGTTTACCACCCCAGCTGTAAAAAGCCTTCGCTTTTT
>JAIOYR010000049.1 GCA_021740995.1 Taibaiella sp. | reverse complement strand
GTATGCCCGTAATCACTTGGGTCAAAATGGGGTATATTTACACTTTAATAGTGAATAGGCCTTTTGGGGGAATAGGGAATTGGTATTTGGTAATTAGGGATTTGGAACTAGGTTCCGATAGCAATCGTGATGGGATTTGGGTCCTTCCTTTCGGTAGGCAAGTTTGGGATTTTGAATTTTATATTTAGATTTTTTTTGGAGTTTTTCAGTAGTGGTAAAAAAGTAAAATCTGCATGTTAGTAGCAATATACAACCGTACATTTGATGAGCAGGACGTACCTTTTCTGAAGGCGTTACTGCAATTGCTGGAGCAGCACAAAATGCAGATGGTGTTTTACAAGGAGTTTTACGAGCGGTTATTGCCCCATGTTGCCTTTAACAATTCACCGCGGCTGTTTACCGGGAAACGCGACTTACCACAAAATACAGATATGTTGTTCAGTCTGGGTGGCGATGGTACCATGCTCGATGCAGTATGTTTTGTAGGCAATACAAACATTCCACTTATAGGTGTCAATCTGGGTCGGCTAGGCTTTTTGGCGGCTATTCCCGAAGATGAAGTGGAGGCTGCTATCTTATCCCTGGTTCGCGGGTCTTATACGCTCGAAAAGAGAACTTTGCTGCATCTGGATTCCAGCGTTCCCTTGTTCGATGGTGCCCCCTTTGCACTCAATGAGTTTACCATACACCGGCAGGATACATCGTCTATGATTAAGATACACACCTATCTCAATGGTGAGTTTCTGAATACTTACTGGGCCGATGGGCTCATAGTAGCTACACCCACCGGCTCTACTGGTTATTCACTCAGTTGTGGTGGTCCGGTGGTATTCCCGCAGGCATCCAGTTTTGTTATTACGCCGGTTGCGCCGCACAACCTCAATACAAGACCTATTGTAGTGCCCGATGACAGTGTCATTTCCTTTGAGATAGAGGGGCGCACAGAGCAGTTTTTGTGTACGATGGATGCCCGCACAGAAACCATAAGAAGCAGTGTGCAACTGGCTGTAAAGAAAGAGCAGTTTATGGTATCGCTGGTGCGACCTGATGAGCACAACTTTCTGAAAACAATACGGCAGAAGTTGTACTGGGGTATAGATAAGCGCAATTAGGTTCGGCACCTTTATTACATTTCATTGAGGATTATTATCTTTATTAAAATGTACAGAATATGCCCCCGTTTTTTGTTCACCCCGATATTGCACAGGCGCAAACATTAGCTACATCTTTTTATACCGAGCAGCAATATTTCCAGTCTGCTAGAGAATTGATATTCGCACCATCGTGGCAGTACATCGGTGATGCAGATAGTCTTGCAGGCAACGGCAGTGCTCTTCCCATAACCTTGCTGGAACACTATCTGGACGAGCCTTTGCTGCTGGTAAGGGATGACAGAGGAGCGCTGCGCTGTATGAGCAATGTATGTACACACAGGGGTAACATACTGCTAAATGAACCTTGCAAACTACGCAATATTCGTTGCAGGTATCATGGCAGGCAGTTTGCTTTAGATGGCAGTTTTGTTTCTATGCCTGAGTTTAAAGAGGTGCAAAATTTTCCTACAGTGGCAGATAGTCTGCATCAGTTACCGATCTTTCGTTTAGGCAATTTATTGTTCACTTCACTCCACAACACGATACCGCCTGAAGCGTTCTTTGGCGATATTGTTGCCCGCCTCCATTGGTATCCTTTCGATAAACTTGAATTTCGTCGCGATTTGTCCAGGGATTACCATGTTGCAGCAAACTGGGCATTGTATTGCGAAAACTATCTCGAAGGTTTTCATATTCCTTTTGTACACGAGGGGCTAAATCAGGCGCTGGACTTTGGTGAATACACTACTGAATTGTTCAGGTATGCTAATCTGCAATTGGGAATAGCTAAGAACGGGGACGTTTGTTTTGATTTGCCCCCTTCTTCGGTCGATTTCGGCAAGCAGGTAGCAGCATACTATTTTTGGGTGTTCCCAAATATGATGTTTAATTTTTACCCGTGGGGGTTATCGGTAAATATCGTAAGACCGGAAGGAGTGAGTGCCTGCAAGGTATCCTTCCTTACCTATGTGCTGCACGAAGATAAAATGGATAAAGGTGCCGGAACAGGGCTGGATAGTGTGGAAATGGAAGATGAGGAAATAGTGCAGCAGGTGCAGCGGGGCATCCGTTCCCGATTTTATAACCATGGAAGATATTCTGTAACCCGAGAGCAGGGCACGCATCATTTCCACCAGCTCATTGCAACATTTATGAACAAACAGGTCTGATATTGCTATTTTTTGAGTTAACTTAAATTATGTTAATATTGATATATTGAAAAATTAAGCAAATAGGTAAGAAATATTGCTCTATTTTCATATTTTTGATTGGAATTCTGTCTGACAACCAAACGTTTTTGATTTGCAGAATGTCTTGATTATAGTATAATACCATGTCAATGAAATCATTTTACACATCTAACTATAAAACTATCAGAACCAAGGTCTTTTTGTCAATTGCTGTATTTTTATCCGCTTTTTTTCCATTAAAAGCGCAGGTAGTGCTTTCTCCCGGTCATACTGCTGCAACGCTTGCAAGTGCACTCACCGGTACGGGTGTTATCGTTTTGAGCCCGGTGCTCACCTGCGATAACACAGCTAATGCAACCTTTACCACCGGAGCTATTGATCCGGTGGGTGTGTCGGCAGGAATTGTATTTTATACAGGAGATGTAACGACGATTGTAGCACCTGCTACCGGAGTTGACGAGTCCTCATTTCTAACCCCTTCACTCTCAGATGCAGATCTGGCAACATTGGGTGGTGGTGTAACCAACGATGCCTGTGTGCTTGAGTTTGATTTCAAAGCAGCAGGTGATACCGTGAAATTTAATTATGTTTTTGCATCTGAGGAGTATCCTGAATTTGCCTGTTCCGGTTTTAATGACGTGTTTGGTTTTCTTATATCCGGTGGGGTTACGGCTCCTGCTACCACTTATGCTACTCCTACCAATATTGCCCGCGTGCCGGGTACTAACATTCCGGTATGTATCAACAGTGTAAACTCGGCACCGGTAGGTACTGCCTTTGCTATAGCAACCTGCAATGCACTTGGGCCAGGCTCACCTTTCAACATGTATTATGTAGACAATAGTACCAGCACATTGCTGGTGTTTGATGGTAAAACCACAGTCCTTACCGCTATAGCGGCAGTAAGCCCTTGCGATACCTACCACCTCAAATTGGGAATTGCAGACATAGGCGATAATGCCTTCAATTCCGGTGTATTTATACAAGGCGGCAGTCTGGCTTCTACTATACCTACTTCCATAACAGCTACAGGTACCAGCGGACTGCCGTATTGCCTGCGCGGATGTGGCCCCGGTAATTTCGTTTTTGCGATACCTGATACACAAGCTACTCCGGTTGTCCTTCATTACAATATACTTGGAACTGCTGTAAATGGCTATGATTATACATTGATAGCCGACAGCGTGACAATACCTGTAGGAGATACTTTTGCGCTGGTTAATATTAACACATTACCTGTGCCACCCGCAGGTCCCAGGGTGGTTACGCTTCAGATTCTTTCAGAAGACCCCTGTAATCCCGGTGTGTTTACGCCAACATCTACCGCCAGCTTAACGATTATTGAGCCTACTTTCGATATAATTACACCTGATACAGGTATCTGTATCGGACAATCGGTGGTTATCAGAGCTGAGGGCGATACCGTATACGATTATACATGGTCACCGGGAGGCACACTCAGCAGCACTAATACACTCATAACCATCGGTACACCTACCGCTTCTGTTACTACTTACACACTAACTGCGACGGCTGACTCTGTTTTGGGCTGTCCGCCGCTGAGCAAAACCATCACTATATCCATGTTGCCATTGCCCGGTGTAACAGTTGATTCTCATCTGGTGAAAACCTGCCTGGGTATATCTGTGCCACTAAATGTGTATGCGACGCCTCCTCCGGGAGTCAGTTACTCATATACCTGGTCCCCGGGTCTGGGGCTTAGCACTACATCAGCTCCCAGCACTATTGTTACGCCTACTATTTTAGGTGATATTACGTATACCGTTACTGTTTTCCCCACGCTTATGCCTGCGTGTGCAGCTTCAGAAACCATTACGGTGCATACTGTACCGGACAATTTTACACTTTTCAATGACGACAGTGCCATCTGTCTGGGCAATTTCGTGCAGGTAAGTATATCGGGAAGTCCGGAGTTTATATGGAAATGGCGGCCACCCACAGGTGTTTCTGATACCAATATAATGGAGCCGGTAATAACACCTACTGTAAATGGTACCTACACCGTAACGGCCAACTATGCACACTGCCCTGAAATGATGCGCAGTTTTTACATAGAAGTGGATACGCCGGCAACGCAGATTACCGTCTTCGATACTATATGTGTACCCATGAACTACACGATAGACCTTACAGTGCCGGGAAGTACAGGCATAGGCAACGGATATTATAGTTATCAGTGGGCACCACCTACATTTGTGAGCAACGATACGCTACCTAATCCGATAATAACACCTACCATCGCCGGTACTTATGTGTATACCGTTACCGTAAGGCCGAATGCTGAAAACTGTTCGGTTGATGATATTATAAACCTGCTGGTGCTGCCCAACACAATCGAAATCATTACCCCCGATACAGCGATATGCCGTGGACGGATGGTACAAATAAGAGCTACAGGCCACAATCTCTTTTCTTATCAGTGGCTCCCTACTGCTGGTATAGCTATTTCAAATGTAATTTCACCAGTAGTAATACCCGACACCTCAGCAATATATAAGGTGAAAGTATCGTTTCATTCATGTCCCGATTTTTATGATTCGATATTGATAGATGTTCAGCCCAATCCTGTAGTGTTTATAGGTGGTCACAAATTCGTTTGCGAGTTTGATACTATCAGAATAAAGTCGTCGGTGACGCCGGGCTGGTACACACAATACAGCTACGCCTGGACCCCCTCTGCCATCCTGAATGTGACAGACGAACCCAATGTGATTGTAAGAGGAATAGATACTTCAGGGCTGGTGCTTACCGTAAAAACGCCGGCAGGGTGCACGGGTACGGATTCTGCCCAGATAATAGTATTACCCGGAAACTTCGCGTCTATTGCTGCAGATAGGGATTTTTGCCCCCGGGACAGCGCGGTATTGATACCCGAGGGTGGCGTGTCTTATGAATGGATGCCGTCAATTTATCTGGATGATGAAAAAGCAGCAAGACCGGTAATAAAACCAATAACAACCCAGTCTTATAGTGTAATTGCCACAAGCAACTATGGTTGTAAGGATACATTATATTTTACGGCTACTGTGCATCCTGCAGCGGTCGTTTTCCTGGAAGATTCGGTAAGGTTGTATGCCGGCGAAAGTTACCAGATAGAACCGCAGACAAACTGTACCAAGTTTTCCTGGACGCCTGCCGGAGGCCTCAGTGGAAAGTTTATTTCCAACCCGTTGGCAACACCTGAAATCAGCACTAAATACACGGTTACGGGAGTTACAGAACACGGCTGCAGAACCCTAGATTCTATTCATATCAACATAGACGATGGCTCATTAGTTACCCTTCCAAATGCATTTGCGCCGGGTCGCGGACCAAATAATGAATTTAAAATTATTAAGCGCGGTATTGCTACATTGAATTATTTCCGTATTTTCAACCGTTGGGGAAACATGATTTTCGAAACAACTAACATTGACGAGGGCTGGAATGGTGAATACAAAGGTGTTCCACAACCCGTTGGTGTATTTGTATATGTTGTACAAGGAGTTAGTAAATCAGGAAAAATTTTCACAAAACAAGGAAACGTAACATTATTAAGGTAATTTTACAACGATAATTAAAGATGATGAACACAAAAAATATCATATCCCGTTTAAGTTTTGCTACGGCAATGATGCTGGGTGCTGCTACCACTTTTGCGCAGGATATTCACTTTTCGCAATTTGATATGGCACCGCTTGTAGTAAATCCTGCATTTACAGGTATGTTTGACGGTCAGGCGCGTGTAGGTGGTATCTATCGCGACCAATGGAGAAGTGTAACGGTTCCCTACGTTACATTTGGTGCTCATGCCGATATGCCGCTTTATGTAGACAATAGCGGCGGCTATTTGGCAGGCGGTATACAGGTATTCAACGATAAGGCAGGTGATGGTAATTTCCAGAATTTCAGCGGTTTGTTGTCTGTAGCCTACCACAAAATGCTGGGAAGAGGTGATCTTGCAGTAGGTCTGCAGGGTGGTTATGCCCAGAAAAGCATTGATTTATCCCGCCTGTATTTTGGCGATGAGGCCATAAATGGCACTTTTGCTAACGGTACTTCAGCAGAGTGGAATCTGGGTATAGGTAATTCAGTAAGCTATTATCTGGTGAATGCAGGTGTGTCTTATGCAGGTGCTCCCAGCGACAATTTCAACTATGTAATAGGTGTAGCTGCCAACAACATAAACCAGCCAAATGATGCGTTGCTGAAGAAGCAAACAAGCACCGTAGGTCTTGATATGCGCATTACTGGTCAGGCAGGTTTGTCTATCAGAACTAATGAGCGCTTTTTCCTGCGTCCGGCTGTATTATACCAAACACAGTCATCTGCCAGCGAAATTGTTGCCGGTAATGAATTTCTGTATCATGTAGGTAATGAGCCTGGTTTCACCAATTTCTCTACAGCTGTTTTTATGGGCTTATGGTACCGTACTACCGACGCAGCCATTATAAGTGCTGGTGTTGAGTTTAAAGGTGTACGTATAGGTCTTGCTTATGACTATAACATCTCTACCCTCAATTCTGCCAGCAACGGTAACGGCGGATTCGAAATCGCAGTACGTTACATTGCGCCATACCCAATGAAATTCGCAGGTAAAAGGGTCATACCCTGTACGCGTTTTTAATACTAATTTTATATAGAATATGAAGGGCTAAAAAAGTTTTTTTTAAAAGCCCTTCTTTTATTTAAAACCAATTTATACTTTTATATCCATTAACAACGCTCACGCACATGAGAAAAAATTGGCTGTACCTGATTTTAGCTACGATAATCGTCATTGTCCCTTATCAAGCTGATGCACAGAAAAACAATAAAGAGAAGTATAGAAATAGTGCGAATGACCCTAATAAAGGACGTTCGTATCAGAGTAAGTTGAATTTGGCTGACCAGTTATTTCTTCAGGGTAGTTATTTTAATGCTATTGATTATTATCAGCAGTTGAAACAAGCCGATGAACGTAATCCTTACATATCTTATCAGCTAGCTGAGTGTTACAGGGCCACCCGCGATTACGTACCTGCTGCACACTATTATACCGAAGTGAAGAATATGGCAAAGAGGGTATACCCTTACAGTGCCTACTATGCCGCATTGATGCTGAAACAACAGTGTGAGTATCAGATGGCTATAGCTTCTTTCACAGAGTTTCTTACAGACAACAAAAAGAATGCTTCCAAAATTGCACCAAACCCTATTGAAGCAATCGAGAGGAATCCTGACAGGACGGTTGATCCTAAGACTATGAAGGAATTTAAAAAGCGTGCAAAACGTGAAATAGAAGGTTGCGAAAAAGCAATATCTTCTGTTAAAGATCCGCAGCCGGTTACGCTTGTAAATGCAGGACCAAATATTAACTCTTCTTATACCGAATTGTCTCCATATCCATTGGGCGACTCGGCTTTGCTATTTGGTACTATAAATCGTAATGATGTTATAGAAACGAGTACAAGAAAAGGTAGCAGAGCCAATACACAGTACAAGGAGAAATTTATGTACTCTCACAAGCAGGCAGGCTATGTAGATTCTTTCCAATGGCCTATGCCATTTTACGATGGTCAGTTTAATGACAAGGAATTCCATACAGCCAATGGTTGCTGGGGGCCGGGAGGTAATAAATTTTATTTCTCTAAATGCAGAGAAAGTGAAGCTGCTGCCGACTCTAATAAAATGCAGTGCGACATTTACTACTCGATATTTGAAGAAACAGGATGGGGTGCGCCGAGATTCCTTGAAGGTTTGGGTGATCAGGGGCATAATACAATGCCGTATGTAGCCAAAGTGGGCAAAAAAGAAGTGCTGTTTTTCGCTTCAGACCGCAAACTTCAAAGCCGTGGCGGATATGACTTGTGGTATTCTATTATTGACCCAAGAGATGCACGTATGGGTCGTCCGCAGAACTGCGGTAAGGTAATCAACACTACGGGCGATGAATTATCTCCATACTACGATTCACGTACCACTAAGTTGTATTTTGCATCCAGTGGTCAGGTGTCTTTCGGTGGTTTCGATGTGTATTCTGCTGAAGGAGGTCCATCACGTTACAAAAACCTGAAAAATCTTGGTTACCCAATCAATACTTGTGCAGATGAACTGTACTATATATTGGACCCGATGGGCAAGCCCGATGGTTATGTAGTATCAAACAGGATTGGTTCTTTTGCATTGAAAAACCCAACCTGCTGTAATGATATCTGGCGCGTACAGTTCGAGCCAAGGTTAGTAGTGATGGGTAAAGTGGTAAGTAAGAAAACCGGCGAACTCATGAGAGAAACAGCTGTGAAAATGGTAGATCAGAAAGGTGATTTACGTACTTACAACTCAGAAGATGGTAAGTTCCTGTTCAATATGTCCCGTACACACAGTTATGTGATCACAGGTGATAAAGAAGGTTATACCTCTACACGTGCATCAGTAAGCACGATGGAAATCAAGCGCTCTGATCCGGATGATACTGTAGTTGTTACTATATTCCTCGATAGTGTTCGCAATAGTTTTAGTGTAAGCAACATATTCTATGATTACGATAAGGCAACACTCCGTCCGGAGTCGGTAGCTTCTTTGGATTCAGTTGTTCAATTCCTTACCGACAATCCATCAATCTCGGTAGAAATTTATTCTTATACTGACGCTAAGGGTAAAGCCGAATACAACCTTGCACTGTCTCAGCGTCGTGCACAGTCTGTACTTGACTATCTTGAAAAAAGCGGAATAGCAAGAGAGCGTATGGCTGCAAGAGGATTTGGAAGTAAAAATGCTGTCGCTGCAAATTCTGTAAATGGTAAAGACAATCCGGAGGGCCGTCAGGTAAATCGTCGTACAGAATTCCGTATTATCACTGATTTACCTACTCGCCGCGTGCTTTACAATAGTGCCTTACCTGGTACAATGGATCAGCAGGAGCGTAACCTTGATGTAGAGCCGGAGAGTTCTGATGATGCTCCGGTAAAGGGCAGCAAAAAAGCTCAGGCAGATGATGATGATGAGTAAACTATTTTAATCTTAATAATTACAAAAGGTTGCATAGAATGCAACCTTTTGTAATTATAAGTATACACTGCAATATTTGTAATTATAAAACTCACTACACTATGATGGAGATTTTAATAATTCTGCTGGTAGGAGCCATAGCTGGCTGGCTTGCCGGAATGATTGTACAATCAGAAAGCGATAGTATAATGCTGGATATTCTGATCGGAATAGTAGGTGGTTTCATTGGATACAAGTTATTCGGGAATCAGTTGAATATTACCGGTAGCAGGTTTATCAATTACATCATTACTGCTACAGCCGGAGCTGCTATACTGGCACTAGGCATCAAAATCATTCGAAGACTTTTCAACTAACTTATGAGGCACGTTAAGGTTTCTATTGAGATTGACAACGGGGACAGCCGTGATATTCTAATTGCTTTGCTCTCAGAAATGAGTTTTGATGGTTTTGAGGAAGAACCCTCCAGGCTGCTCACTTATATTGCTGAAGAAAGCTATAATGAAAGTGAACTCAAAACGCTTACCGAGCCTTTTGGTTTAAAATTCGAAATAGAAATTATCGAGCCGCAAAACTGGAATGAGGTATGGGAGGCTGGTATACAGCCGGTAGTTGTGGATGGTTTTTGTACTATAAGGGCCCATTTTCATGATATAGCGGTTACTACCCCTTACTGCGTGGTGATTACCCCTAAAATGTCTTTTGGTACCGGGCATCATGCTACCACACAGCTAATGATGATGGGGATGAAAGACATAGACTTTGTGGGAATGTCGGTGTTGGATTTTGGTACGGGTACGGGTGTGCTTGCAATACTAGCAGGCATGCTGGGGGCAACTGAGGTAATGGCTATAGATAATGATGACTGGGCAGTAGATAATGCGCTGGAGAACCTTGCCCGAAACAATGGGAAGGGAATACAAATAGAGCGTGCCACTTTGGGGAATCTGGCTGAACGTAAGTACGACATAATATTGGCCAACATTAACCGGCATATACTGCTGCAATACATGAGCGGCCTGTACAAAAGGCTGAACACAACCGGAGTACTGCTGATGAGTGGATTGCTGGTTGCTGACGAGGAAATTATAACTGACGCAGCAACGGCCGAAGGATTCGAAGTAGAAATGGTAAGGGAGAGAAACGGGTGGATTTCAGTATTGTGTATCAGACACTAATCTGAAATATAAGTTAGTAAAGGGTTTGTTAAATACAGTTTAACTTTCGGTTAAATGTGTTAGGATTTTTGAAACACAACCGTTATATTTGTTACTCTCAGTAATATTATTAGCGTAATGACAATAGCAATTCTTCTTGTTTTAGCATATTTGTTAGGTTCAGTTCCTACCGCAGTATGGGTGAGTAAGTGGATATACGGTATAGATATTCGTGAGCATGGTAGCGGTAATGCAGGTGCTACCAACGCTTTCCGGATACTTGGTACTAAAGCTGGCGTATGTGTAATGACTGCGGATATGATGAAGGCATTTATAGCGGTGAAGCTTTCCATATTTTCTTCATTCCCCTGGACCAGTGAGCCATTTGTAAATCTTCAGATATTCCTTGGTTTAGCGGCAGTAATAGGCCACATTTTTCCGATATGGGCCGATTTTAGAGGCGGAAAAGGTATTGCCTCTTTGTTTGGAATGATATTGTCTATTCATCCTATAGTGGCTATCAGCCTGGTGCTTGTTTTTCTGCTTATGTTGCTCATTACCCGTTATGTATCACTGAGCTCTATAGTTGCCAGTATTGCATTTCCGCTGCTGATACTATTTATCTTTAATGCACAGGCGCAAGAGTTGAGTTACCGGCTGTTTGCTATCGCTACAGCTTTTCTGGTAGTGCTCACGCATCACAAGAATATAAGCCGGCTGCTGAATGGTAATGAAAATAAAGTGCCATTATTCCGTAAGCGGAAACCACGGCAGTAAAACAGCCAATTCTTCAACTTTAGCTATATCCTCATACCTTTCTACAAGAAGATTCTGAGTTACTTATACCCCGTATCGCTGCGGCGGTCAGCTAGCGATATTAATCCATATCTGGAACTCAAGCTATATCACAACCGCGTGCAGCTTGCTACACGCGAGGTGTTTTACTCTGATGGAGACAAGTACATACCTGCGCTGGAGATTTGCAGTCATTTCAAGGCATTTCTGCCTCAGGTACAAAATGTGCTCGTGCTGGGTACGGGATTGGGGAGTCTGGTGCAGGTAATTACCGGCAAGGGTTATAAACCCAGCTTCACATTGGTAGAACGTGATAAGGTAGTCTTGAAATGGGCGCTGGAGCTGGTAGCTTTAGACGTGGCAGAACGTCTAGTGCCTGTATGCGAAGATGCTGCTACCTACATGCAGCGCAATAAATTACAATACAGCCTTGTTTTCATAGACATTTTCAATAGTAACGTTGTTCCGACATTTGTATATAGCGAGGGATTTCTGCAGCAATGCAGGGATAGTGTAGCCCCCGGAGGTCACCTTGCCTTCAACTATATGGTCATAGACAAGAAGGAATGGGAAGAAGTGCAAAGGGTATTTTCAATCGTTTTTCCGGGATACAAGGTCATAAACAGGGGCGTGAATAAGATACTTGTTGTTTGAAACTCCAAATTCATATTCCAAATTCCATCCCGATAGCTATCGGGACCAAATTCCAAAATTCAATCCCGATAGCTTTCAGACCCCAATCCCAATTACGAATTCCCAATTACTAACACATTACACTTACCTTTGCACCCGTTATGACACAGGAGAACCTGAAAGAGATGCGAGAGCGCATTATACACCTGCATCGCTTTCTGCGCATAGAAGACCGTCTTGCAAAGCTGGAAAACGACAGACAGCTTACCTTATCGCCCGGATTTTGGGATGATAATGCACGTGCTACAGCTACGCTCAAAGAAATAAAGATAGATAAATACTGGACTGACTTTTATGACCGGGTAAATGCTTCTGTAGAGGATTTTGCTGTGCTGTTCGACTTCTGGAAAGAAGGCGAAGCCAAAGAGGAGGAAGTGAAAGAGGGATACGACAATGCCGTTCAGAATCTGGATGAACTGGAGTTTAAGAGCACACTGAATGAGCCGGAAGATGAAATGCCGGGTATGCTGGTTATAAACAGTGGTGCCGGGGGCACTGAGAGCCAGGACTGGGCAGAGATGCTACTGCGCATGTACCGCATGTATGGCGAGAAGCAAGGCTGGAAAGTGAGCGAGATAGATGTGCAGTATGGTGATGGTGCAGGTATAAAACAGGCAACACTCGAATTTGATGGCCCCTTTGCCTATGGCTTGCTGAAAGCGGAGAGTGGTGTGCACCGTCTGGTGCGTATTTCTCCGTTCGATTCTAATGCACGCAGGCATACTTCATTTGCATCGGTGTTTGTATATCCGCTGATAGATGATACCATTGATATACAGGTGAGCCCCGCAGATGTGGAGTGGGCGTTCTTCCGCTCAGGTGGCTCAGGTGGGCAAAATGTAAATAAGGTAGAAACAGCGGTGCGCCTCAAACACATACCCTCCGGTATAATAGTGGAGTGTCAGATAGCCAGAACACAGGGTGAGAATAGAGAAAAGGCGATGACCATGCTGAAAAGCAGACTCTATGAAGAAGAACTACGCAAGCGTCAGGAAATACTGAATGCCACAAACTCTAACAAGAA
Source organism: Taibaiella sp. (assembly GCA_021740995.1). Taxonomy (GTDB): domain Bacteria; phylum Bacteroidota; class Bacteroidia; order Chitinophagales; family Chitinophagaceae; genus Nemorincola. Next base: position 16,677 of record JAIOYR010000049.1, on the reverse strand, counting down.
GAAGATAGAGTGGGGGTCACAGATACGCAGTTATGTTTTTCACCCATACAAGATGATAAAGGACCACCGTACAGACTATGAAGTAGGTAATGTGCAACCCGTGATGGATGGAGAACTGGATGATTTTATAAAGGCATACTTAATGGCTGTAAAAGAGGAGCAGTAGAAGATTGGCAACAGACAATAACATAAAGAAAAAGAAATTTGACCTCAACTTATTGCGGCGCATATTTTCTTTTACAGCACCATACCGCAAGACCTTGTATCTCGCTATGGTATTGGCGGTGGTGCTTGCCTTCCTGTCGCCATTGCGCCCATACCTTATCAAGGTGTCTGTAGACAAATACATAGGCAACAACTTGCTGATGGGGCTGGTGTGGATAAGTGTCTTCCAGTTTGGGGTATTGCTGATAGAGAGCTTGCTTCGGTTTTGGTTTAGTTATCGTGCCAACTGGCTGGGGCAGACAGTGGTGAACGATATGCGCAATGCAATGTTTAAAAAGATACTGCATCAGAACATTTCGTATTACGACCGCACACCTATAGGCACACTCACTACCCGCACCATCAACGATATAGAAGCCATCAACGATGTGTTTTCAGAAGGTATCATTTCTATTATTGCCGACATACTTACCATTATCTCCATCATCGTAGTGATGCTGGTTACAGACTGGCGGCTCACGTTGGTATGCCTCATTACCTTTCCGCTGCTGATATTGGCTACCTGGTGGTTCAAGGAGGCGGTGAACAAATCTTTTCAGCGGGTGCGCAATGCGGTTGCGGCGCTCAATGCCTTTGCCCAGGAGCATCTTACGGGCATGTACATAGTACAGGCATTTGCTGCCGAAGAGCAGGAGCAGAAAAAATTTACTGCAATAAATAAGGAACATAGAGATGCTAATATTAAGGGCATTTTTGCCTATTCTGTCTTCTTCCCTTTAGTAGAGATAATACTGGCTATGTCTATGGGCTTACTGGTATGGTATGGTGCATCGCGTATTCTCAACTTTGGGGTTACGCCCGGGGTTATCATCTCGTTTGTTCTCTACCTCAATCTGTTGTTCCGTCCGTTGCGTATGATGGCCGATAAGTTCAATGTGCTGCAAATGGGTATCATAGCCGGAGAGCGGGTGTTTGCCGTGCTGGACAGCGAGGAGCACTTGCCCGATAATGGCACCAAAACTGCAGACACTATCAAAGGGGCTGTGGAATTCAGGGATGTGTATTTCAGTTACAATCCCGGTACGCCGGTGTTGAAGGGAGTTTCTTTTACCCTGCCAGCTGGCAAGACGATGGCAGTGGTAGGCTCTACCGGCGCCGGCAAAACATCGCTTATCAGTATACTCAACAGGCTCTACGAGATAGAAGGTGGAGAGATATTGATAGACGGTGCCGACCAGAAGGCGTACGATATTTATAGCCTGCGCAGCCGCATAGGTATAGTGCTGCAGGATGTGTTCCTGTTCTCAGGTACTATAGCCGACAACATAACACTGAGAAACGCAGACATAGCCCGCAGTAAAGTAGAAGAGGTGGCTAAAATGCTGGGTATTCACGACTTTATCATGCGCTTGCCGGGTGGCTACGACTTTGATGTGATGGAGCGGGGCAATACACTCTCTCAAGGGCAGCGGCAGCTAATATCCTTTGCCCGTGCCCTGCTCTACAACCCGGCAATACTGGTACTAGACGAGGCTACCTCGTCTGTAGACAGCGAGAGCGAACAACTGATACAACATGCCATTGATACCCTCATAAAGGGCAGGACTTCGATAGTCATTGCACATAGGTTATCTACCATTCGCAAGGCAGATGAGATACTGGTAATGGATAAGGGCCTGGTAAAAGAGCGGGGCAGCCATGACACACTGATAGCTGCACAAGGTGCCTACTACGAGCTGTATACTGCCGTAGAGCAGATGAAAGAGAAAGAGGTGCTGTAGTTGCCTGTAGTTTTTTTATTTCCCTCACCCAGGTTCTCGCCTTTTTTATACGTCTATTAGTATATTCAATGTTGTGGGTCAGAGGATGTTGAGTATCGATTGCAGGGCTGCTACAAATAATACAGCAGACATAAAGAGCTACAGTCCCGGCATATACTATGTAAGGTATAGCGGTGCATATGGCAGTGGTGAGTAGATCCTAGTGAAGGAGTAGGGATGGATATAATTTATAGCTTCTCTTGCTTCAGTTTACTCTTCGCCATCACACTTACCCTAAACAGCATATAGATACACAGTATGGTAATGGCTATGATAATAAAGCCCAGAGTGTTGTAGTGTTGTAGCGGGCTGTACTTGTCTTTTTGCACTACTATTATACCTGCAAAAGCTGCGGCAAAGCCACCTGCTATTTGTTGCAGCGACGAGTTGATACTCATAAATGCTCCACGGTCTGCCATGTCTGGTATTGCGCTTACAAGTGCCATAGAGGGAACCATACGGCTCATTACAGCCATCATCAGAATAATATTCAGCATAGATACCAGCCAGAAAGGTGTTACAGCCAGATTGGTATATAGCACTACCATCACCATCATCAGCAGAGAGGAAACAGTAAAGAGTTTGAACTTATCTATTTTATCACTCAGCTTGCCTATTATGGGCATTATCACCAGGGTGCCTACACCGGTAAGCATAAACAGCAGTGGTAATTGCTCATTGCTTACTCCCAGATTATTGATGGCAAATGCACTGCCAAAGGGCATCATCATAAATCCGCCAAGCGAGAGCAGCGCAGTAGTGAGAAAGCCCATGCGGTGATGCCGTTTAGAGATAGTGTGCCACAGATGCTGGAAAGCGTTGCGTTCGTTTTGCATAGCCAGATGCCGGGTTACCGGTTCCAGCTTCATAAAGATAAGCACGGCGATAAGGGTCGCCAGTCCTGCCACCATCATAAACGGAGATTGCCAGCCCCAGTGATTGGCTATGTATAGGCTTATGGGTATGCCCATTACCTGACTGGCACCAAAACCCATCTGTATAAAACCCATCACCCTGCCACGGTGGTGTATGTCGAAAAGATCGGTGATAATAGCCATAGATATAGAGCCTATAACGCCGCCGAAAATACCTGTGAATATACGTGCCGATATAAGCAGCCAGTAAGTGCTGGCAAGACCACAGAATATAGTACCTACTATAAAACCGGTGTAGAAAAACAACAGTAACTTCTTGCGGTCGAAGCGGTCGGCAAAGCCAGCCGTGAGCAAGCCCGACAAACCGGCACTAATCGCATAAGCCGACACCGCCATTCCGAATTGTGTTGTGGTAAGGTTCATGGATTTCATCAGCATATCGCCCAGTGGCGACATGATCATAAAATCGAGTATTACTGAAAACTGGGTGATAGCCAGTATAAATATTACAAATTTCTGATAGGGTGAAAAAGGTAAAACGGTAGCCGGAGTTTTCATTTTGCTGGTCTTCGGTTATGCTTTATTGTTTTGGTGTGCTATACACTACAATTCCTAACCGGGCGCAAAGCTAATGTGTAACGATTGATTTTATTCTATTCGTATAATACCATCTTTCGATATAGCAATTGGCAATGTTAAATCTACTAAATTGCAGGAGTAATGAAGGTGGCATTTGTACAAGACTGGTTTAACGCGAATGGCGGTGCCGAAAAGGTGGCCGGCGAAATACTGGAAATATACAAGCAGGAGGATGTAAGTATATATGCGCTATTCAATAAGTTCGGTCCGGAGGCAACGGCCTCTGTGCTGAAGGGTAAACCGGTAAAAGTTTCGTTGCTGCAATATGTGCCGTTTATTGGAAAGATATACCGGTACTTTCTGCCGGTGATGCCCTGGCTTATGGGTAGATTCGCATTGCGTGGTTACGATGTGATAATCTCCACCTCTCATGCGGTGGCCAAGGGGTTTCGCAGCCACCCCTCTATTCCCAACATCTGTTATTGCCATACGCCGCTGCGGCCTATCTGGGACATGTATGACGACTATGCAGCCTCACATGCACTGGGCAAGTCGTGGTTATATAGTCGCTTCGTGGCATGGCTGCGCCGGTGGGATGTAGCATCTGCAGGCAGGGTACATTATTTTATTGCCAATTCCCGTCATATTCAGCAGCGTATAGCCCGCAGTTACAATCGCGAATCGGTGGTCATTTATCCTCCTGTGCGCACAGGCAAGTTTGCGCTTAATGATGCACACCGTAAAGACTACTACATGTGCCCCGGCAGGTTTGTGCCTTACAAGAAGATAGATATGGTGATCAGGGCATTTCAGCAGATGCCGGATAAGCGGCTGGTACTAATAGGCGAAGGGTGGGGTGCTGCAGGATTTGATAAAATGCTGGAGGGTCACCCTAACATAGAGTGGCTGGGATACAGAGAAGATGCTGAGATGATACAATATATGCAGGAAGCGAAGGCATGTATCTTCGCGGCAAAAGAAGATTTCGGTATCATGTGTGTAGAGGTGCAGGCTTGTGGCACACCCGTGCTGGCGCTGGACTACGGCGGCTATCGCGAGACCGTGGTAGACGGGGAAACAGGCTATCTGTTTGCAGAACAAACCGAAGCTGGTGTGATAGCCGCAGTGAATAAAATGGAGCAGCAACCCATAACCAATCATAAGGCTGTACGCGAAAATGCACTTCGTTTCTCTGACGACCGGTTCAGAAATGAGATTACCGCATTTGTGAAAAATGCTATGAATGAGCATAAAGCTGCGGCATCACCGTAATCGTAAACAATTTATCTTTACACAAACACATACGCTATGGCAATGCTCGGAAAATTGGGTCGGTATCAGAACTTTGGTTTATTGATAATGCGCATAGGGCTGGGTGCTATGATGGTGCTGCACGGCAAGGATAAACTACTGGGTGGACCGGAGAAATGGACAGAGCTGGGCGAGGCGATGGGAAAGTTTAATATTCACTTTTTACCTGCTTTCTGGGGTTTTATGTGTGCTTTCACCGAGACGTTCGGGGGGATATTCTGTATCCTTGGTCTCTGGTTTCGTCCTTTTTGTGCATTGCTCGTTATCAATTTCATAGTAGCAGCAGCGCAACATTATACCACCATTTATGCTATTAGCGAGGCGGCACATGCTATAGAACTGGCCTGTACTTTCTTTGGGTTGATGTTCGTAGGTGCAGGAGCTTATTCAGTAGATAAAGGATAGAAAAATGCACATGCGATATTATTTGCATATTTTTCGGATTTATTATCAATTCCGTTTGTCTCTCTTTTATACTATCCGATAATGTTCCCGGGTCTTTACTCTTTCCAATCTTTTGTCGGTTTGGTGGCATAATATTTATCATATATGCCGTTTTTGCCTCCAAAAATCATTCAATTCCGATTAAATTACAGAAATATCCACTAAATTTACTTTAAGGCATCTTTTGTACCCAACCAATTGTATAATAAGGCAGTCTTCTATTAATGATTAGGATTAATAACCCATATACTTGTCTATAGCTTTGGCATATACTGTAGCTGGCCAGGCCAGTGAGTTGGAACAGCTCATTCAAGGGTGTATTCGCAATGAGCGAGGCGCACAGGAGAAGTTATATCGGCTATTTTACCCTAAAATGATGGCACTCGTTCGCAGATATATAGATCACGAAGAGCAGGCAGAAGAGGTACTGAACAATGGGTTTTTACGAGCATTTCAAAAAATACAGCAATATACATTTCAGGGTTCTTTTGAAGGGTGGATACGAAAAATAGTATTTCATTCTGTAGCAGACTACGTGAAGCAGAATGCGAAATACTCAAGCCAGATAGTTTTGGTAGAAAAAGACGAACTGATACACAAAGACCATGCCGACAAACTATACTACGACCAACTGGTGCAACTGGTTCAGGCTTTACCCGATGCCACCCGTGCGGTTTTTAATATGTATGTGATGGAGGGTTTTACACACAAGGAAATTGGAAATATAGTAGGAATAAGCGAGGGTACATCTAAATGGCATTTATCGGAGGGGAGAAGGATACTGAAGGAAAAGATAGAAAAAATGGAGTTGCACTTAAAGCAGTAAAAGGTTATTAAAGAAAAAGATTTTTTAAAATATTTTATAAAAAACAAATTTATCCTTATGGATAAAAATTTCATCAAAATAGACGATCTCGTCAGGCAGCGACTGGGGGGAATGGAGGAGAGAGAGCGTAGCGGCTCATGGCTCAATATGCGCGAACTGCTGGATAAAGAAATGCCTCAGCGCAAGCGAATTGGCATTTTCTACTGGCGTCGCATATTCAATGCGGTGGCTATTATGTCGTTGGTGGCTACGGTATGTGTGGGTAGTTACGAGTTTTCTTCAGCTTTCAGAGGCAATAACAATTCCAATGTTACTGCGGTTGCTGATGTATCCGGTGTAAACAGGGAGGCTGGCAATTCATTTAATTTACCAGCAAATGAAAACACGTCAGTAGAGTCAGAAAAAGAAGTTACTAAACTGGCTGGTCGTTACAATACAGGCAAAGAGCAGAAGAAACGCTACATAGCTCCTGCAAACAGAACCGATAAGTTGTATGCAACTACTTCTACGTCATCAGTAGCAGGTAAAGAGTCAGTAGCCAAACATCAGGCTGAAAATGTTGACATCACTTCTAAAGCAACCAATAGCAACGCTACTGCAACAACTACCTCTACCTATATATCTGTTAACAACCACAAGTCATCAGTAACTAAGAGCAAAGGGCTCATAAATGAGTCTGGCAGCAGAAATGCAGCAGGTGTTGCCGCTGAAAATGGCATGTCAGGTATCGCTAATAATAGTGCAAACGAATCTACAGCCAACACGGCAGTAACTGCAGTAACTGCTATACCGTCTTCTAGCAGAAAAGAGGCTAGTACACAACTTAATGAAGGTAGCAGCAATACCAACGTCGCTATAGCCGCCAATAGGACTAACAAAACAAAATTATCATCTAAAAATAGACAATCAGCTGGAGTAGCCCTGAATGATAATAACCAGTTATCTGTAAAGAATATTAAAGAGAATACAGCTACAGACAATAATGCCATTGCTGCAAATGCAAAACGTGCAAATAGCAATAAAACCAAATCAATGCATAGCAGGGTTGCAGATAGCAGGAATTCTGTGAATGGTGCTTCTGATATGGCTGAAATGGCATTGAATAGCAGCAACAAATCCAATGGTGCAGATAAGACGGCAGTTGAAAAAATGGCAATCGCTACACAGACGCCAATGTCTGTAAAAAGCGACAATCCTACTGCCGCGTCTGCTACACCCATACCCGAAATACAAGCAGGTATAAGTGCGTCAGAAAGTAAAAACGGAGCAACATCTGCCCACACTGCAACACAGGCATCTGCTGTAGCCGCCAACAATCCTGTTGCTCGTTCATTAGGCACAGGTGGAGTAGCTTCTAAGAATCCTGCTGTAGAAAAGACTTCTCAAAACAAGAAGGTAATTATGAAGTTATTGGTGCATCAACGGAAAATTAAAATTTCTGATAACGAATACTCCGATCAGCTTGATACCATATCAATGGAGAAAGTGCACAAGGACCTGGGTATAAAAACAGCCAATAGCAATACTACTTCAGACGATAACCTAAAGAATAAGAAAGGAAATACAGAGCTGGCATCAACAGCTAATACTGCTAAAAGTAATGCAGCCATTACTGCCGCTGCCGCTAATGAAAATAGTAATAAGACCGCCGGAGGCAATGCAACTGCAGCTAATACAACAACTGCAGATAATGCACCAGCTGTAAAAGAAAAAGCAGCCCTTTCTACATCAGGTGCAGTAGCTGCTAAGTCAGCTAAAGCTGGTAGAAACAAAAAAGCGGCCAACAATAGCGCAGCTGCTAATGATGAAGCTTCTGGTGCAGAAATTGAGGGTAGTGCAGCAAATGAAAATAATACTGTAGCAGCTCAGCCGGTTATTGGCGCAGCTACAACAGCGGCTACATTGCCTGCCGGCAGTACTGAGGTGAAAAACAAGCCGGAAGTTGCTAAGAAAAATAACGGTGTGTCTCTTGTGCAAAAGCTTAGTCTTGCTTTTAATGATGTGAAGCAAAATGCAGCAGGTGCTAAGTTTACGGCCGGTTTAACAGCTGGTATCAATAGTAATTATTTTGGTACTGCCAGTTTCAAAGGATTCCAGTTTGGTGTAACAGGTAATCTGATATTCAATGATACATGGAATCTGATGACGGAAGTCAAATACTTCCACAGGCTTAATAACAATACTTCTGTAGACGACAATTACTATACTTATACACAGGTGGGTACTCAGTATCGCCGAGATCTGCAGCTCAACTCATATAGTTTTTCTGCATTGCACAGTCTCGAGATGCCGGTAGCTATCCGTTACAGCAGGGGTAATTTCAACTTCTATACCGGTGGCAATTTCTTGTATACATTCTCTATCAACACTGGTGCAGAAACTATGCCCGCTGTCAATAGCACTGCCACATTTGTAAATCAGCCGGGTACAGACAATGCACCTACGCTCAGCGAGCAGGATTTCAGGAGTAGGTTTGGTCTTGGGTATCTGTTGGGTTTTGCATATCAGGTTGCACCTAGTGTGTCTATGGACCTTCGTAGTGTGCAAACCGTATGGGATAATGCAGCTACTACTGGTGCAAAATCTATATCTGGTCAACTGTATAAAACACCATCTATACAGTTGTCTGTTATGTATCGCCTTGGTGGTAACAGGAATAAGGATTAAGTATATCAGTAATACAAAACAAGAGGATAAACCGGGAGTGTGCGCTCCCGGTTTATCTATTTATATTGTTGCTTATTTTCCGGCTAAAAGTTACTAACTTGTATTCCTGCTTGTGTCATCGTTCCTTAAAAGCAGTAATTGAGTGTATGGCTAAAATGCGTAATGGAAAACCGGCAGCATATTCGGAGCACAACACTGTAAAGGTAATACGGGGTGGTGCAGATTACTTTCAGGAGTTGGTGGCCATTGCTTCCAGTGCCACTTCTACACTTCATATTCAGACCTATATTTACGATGAAGATGAAACAGGTCTTCAGGTAGCGGAGGCTTTTATGGCTGCCGCCCGGCGAGGGGTACAGGTATATATGCTGCTTGACAGTTATGCTTCACAAAGCCTTTCCTCAGCCTTCATAGCCCGGCTAAGAGAGGCTGGTATCCATTTTCGTTTTTTCGAACCTTTTCTACATAGCAGGCGTTTTTACTTTGGCAGACGCTTGCACCACAAAATAGTAGTTGCCGATGCTAAAGTATGTATGGTTGGCGGGCTGAACATCAGCAACAGGTATAATGATATGCCCGGTGTCCCTGCCTGGCTCGACTGGGCTCTAGTCGTAAATGGCGATGCTGCCAAACGGATAGAAAAAGTATGTGTGCGTATATGGAACAAAAAATTGTTTGTAGAAAAATGTGCTGCTACTTCCAATATACCACAGGAGCCGCACTCCGGTTCCATCCCAGTGCGCATAAGCAGAAACGACTGGGTAAACAGACTTACGGGTGTTACAGATAGCTACAAGGAATTATTTGCTCTTGCCGACAAGGAAGTGACAATAATGACCAGCTATTTCTGGCCTCCACGCGGGCTGCTCCGCCGCATGGAGGCTGCTGCCAGAAGGGGGGTAAAAATAAAGATAATACTCACCGGCTATGCCGATGTGCCTTTTGCAAAGTATGCAGAGCGGTATCTCTACAATCGCCTTTTCAGGAGTCGCATTCAGGTGTATGAATATACACGCAATGTGCTGCATGGTAAGATAGCCATACGCGACAATGAGTGGATAACTGTAGGCTCTTACAACCTCAATAATATAAGCGCTTTTGTGAGTGTAGAGCTTAATCTGGATGTGATGGATAAGGCAGTAGCTACAAAGCTGGCAGGTGCCGTACAGGTGATTATGGAGCAGGATTGTACCCTCATTACTCCACAGAAATTTGAAGCGTCAAACAATATTTTGAAGATGTTTTTTTACTACCTGTCTTACCGTATCATACAGGCGCTTTATTTTCTTTTTACTTTTTACTTCAGCCAGCGTACCAAGGCTTGATATTACTATATGCCACGTATTCTTCTTATGAATGCCTTTAGCGCAGCGCCATCCCATTTTGCAAACCGCCCGCGCTGCACCACCAGCTCATTCGCACCCGGCAGTTGCGGATAGTAGTAGAATACGCACTGTGGCACACTATCTGTCCAGCCCGCTATTTCACCAAAACGAAGGTCGTTGAATACGAGTGAGTCGTGGCGTAGCTCCGCAGTATAAAACCCCTGCGAGAACCGTACCAGCCTTTTGATGTCTGCCTGATTTGCTGCATTATTCAGCAGGTAATTGTTTTGGCATACATACCTGAAAGAAGTATTGTCCCGCTTGTCCAGCACCGAGCGGTAGCCTATATAAAAACCGGAATCGCTTTTAGCTACCATATACCACAGCAGATTATTGAGTGGGGTAGGAGTGCTGAAGTATAGCTGAGGTGTTATGCCATTTTGGTGCAGCGATTTGTGTGCTTGTTTATCTATTCGGGTTTTGAATAAGACACCTGTCGCCAGGTATACCGCACTGCATGTTAGTGCCACCATAGCTATGGTGGTTCTTTTTTTGTGGGATGCTCTTATTATAGCCAGCGCTATAGCCGCTGTCAGTGGCCAAATAGTAAACAAAGGGTCTGCTACAAACATACTATTGAACGATACTCTGTAATGGCTGAATGGCTCAAACCAGGCTGTGCCGTAGGCATTGAATGCATCTATGAAAATATGAACAAATAGTTGCAAAGACCAGAAAAATGCCCATCTGCCAAAGGTGACGCCGCTGCCGCGAAACAGCTTGCCGCTCAGCCATGCCAGCAGCGGTGCCGCCAGCACTATAAACGGCAATGAATGTGTGAAGCCCCTGTGTGCCAGCAGATCTGCAGTAAGCGGAAGAAAAAACGAGGCTACAAAGTCAATATCCGGCAGACTGTTGGCAACAGCACCTATCAGCAGTATTTTTTTACCTGCCTGCTTGCCAGCAACCAGCTCGCCTATAGAGGCGCCGAGAACAATATGTGTTAATGAATCCAATGTTTGTATTTAGTCGGCAGTTTACAGTTTATAGTTGCCACGCATGCACTGACCATGGCTCCTGATTTTCTTTTAGAAAAAAGCAATAGTTACATTGGTTACTAACAGGACAATCGCAACAGCAACATAGTAGTTCTGTCACGGTGAGCCGCGCCGAACCGTGACAAGCTCGGTTTTCGCACTTCTGTTAAATTGAAACATGTCGTTAATTGAAGCTATGCATTTCTTTTAGTTCTCTATGCATTTCTTTTGCCAGCTCCTCATTTACGCTACCACAAAGCTGCTTAGACAGTTTTTCGCCTTCCTTATGTTGCTACTTCTAATATATTTAAAGTCTCAAGGTCTTCTATTAGCCTCAGGCCATGTGCGTTATTTGTTGTTACTGTTTGTGTAGCTTTTAGTATAATTGATTACATTATTACTGAAATCAACGTCTGTCCTGTACAAAGATACTGAGTATATTGTTTGCTTCCTTTGGGGTTCACATTGAATTGTCATAAGGAAGCTTGTTTGTGCGGCTAAAAAAAATCACCCGCATTTTCACTCGGGTATAGCACTGCTTGTTGCAATATGGTAAGGTAGGATGTTGTACTTTTACCAACTAAAAAATTAAAAAAGCGTTAACATGCAATTTAAACAAATGTTATTGGCAGGGGTTGCACTAGTGGCAATTTCTTCTTGTGGCGAGCGGCAGAAGCAAAGCAGCAGCGAAGTAGTGGAAAGGAAACTTCTCGATCCGGCAAATATGGATACAACAGTGCATCCGGGCGACAATTTTTTTCAGTATGCAAATGGCGCCTGGCTGAAGAACAACCCTATACCTAAGTCGCAAACCAGATGGGGCAGCTTTAATGAGCTGGTCGAAAACAACAATACGATACTGAGGCAGTTGCTCGACTCTTCCGCGGCTATCACTAATGCTGCAAAAGGCAGCAGTATTCAGATGGTAGGCGATTTTTACCGCACCGGCATGGATAGTGTGGCAATAGATAAGGCAGGTCTGCTGCCGCTCAAAAGCAGACTGGAGAGGATAGAAGAAATAAAAGACATCAGTGGTTTGATATCCGAAATAACATTGGCTCATACTGAGGGTATTGGACAGTTGTTCAGCTTTTCTGTGTCGCCCGATGATAAAAATGTGACAAAGCAGATATGCCAGTTTTATCAGGGTGGTCTGGGTATGCCCGGTCGCGAGTATTATTTCGATAAAGATGCACGCACTGCCGCCATACGAACTGCTTACCAGCAATATCTGGTAGATATGCTGCAGCTTATGGGTGCTGATGCAGCCACTGCTGCCAAAAATGCGGCAGCAATATATCAGCTGGAACTTACACTCGCTGGTGCATCACTTACAAGGGTTGAAATGCGCGATCCCTACAAGCTTTACAATAAATACAATGTAGAAGGTATCAGTAAGGTTGCTCCGGGTATAGACTGGAAAGCTCTGTTGCAAGGTCTGAAAGTGGGCAACGCAGATTCAATGATAGTAGCTGCACCCGGCTTCTTTGCCCAGATAGGTAAGCAACTGAAAGCTACGCCTGTTGATGTGTGGAAACAGTACCTGCGTTTTCATCTGGCAAATGATATGGCACCATTTCTCAGCCACAATTTCGATAGCCTGCGATTTAGTTTTTATGGTAAGACTATGCGCGGACAGTTGGAGCAGGAAGTTCGTTGGAAGCGTATTCTGAAGGTAGTAGATGGCTCTGTGGGCGAAATGCTGGGGCAGATGTATGTGGATAAAACCTTTAAACCGTCGGCAAAAGAAAGAATGTTGGAACTGGTTGATAATTTGCAGAAAACCTATGCCGAAAGGATACAACGTCTTGACTGGATGAGTAATGAAACAAAGCAAAAAGCACTGGTGAAGCTCAATGGTTTTATGAAAAAAATAGGCTACCCAGACAAGTGGAAAGACTATAGTTCAATGACCATTGTTAATAATGATTATATGGCAAATGTGCTGGCAGCATCACAGTGGGAGTATAACTATACCATCAGTAAGCTGGGCAGGCCGGTAGATAAGGCAGAATGGGTGATGACACCACCTACTGTAAATGCTTATTATAATCCGGGTTTTAATGAAATAGTGTTTCCTGCCGGCATATTGCAGTATCCGTTTTTTGATGAAGCGGCCGATGATGCGGTTAATTACGGCGGTATAGGTGCCGTGATAGGGCACGAGATGACCCATGGTTTCGACGACCAGGGTAGTCTGTATGGTGCAGATGGTAACCTCAGCAACTGGTGGACAAGCGAAGACTCTACCAACTTCAGAATAAAAACTACTATGGTTATTGATATGTATGGTAAAATAGTAGCATTGGATACTACTCATATCAATGGCAGTCTTACTGTTGGTGAAAACCTTGCTGACCTGGGCGGATTAAGTATTGCTTACGAGGCATTTAAGAAGACCAAACAAGGCAAAAGCACAGAAAAAATAGACGGCTTCACGCCCGATCAGCGGTTTTTTCTTAGCTGGGCACAGGTATGGCGTGCCGGCACCCGCCCCGAAGAAATGGCTTCGAGGCTGAAGACAGATCCACATTCTCCTAATGAGTACAGGTGCAATGTACCTGTAAGTAATATGGAAGCATGGTATCAGGCATTCAATATTAAGGAAACCGACAAGATGTATCGCCCTGAAAATGAGCGTGCAATGGTTTGGTAGTAGTGCATCATTTTCATTAATCTCACTGGCCACTTACATATTTTTATATGTAGTGGTCAGTTTTTTGTAAAATACTTTTATTGCAATAAAGTGATTTATTAGCCAACCTTTTACATATCCCTGGCTGTCTTATAAACCGTAGAAAGGATGGAAAAATTGATATTCTACAATGCTTTCTATTAAATTATTATTTTCTTTTTTAAAATGGCATATTTTTTAACTATATTTACACAATATGATAATGCGTAATAGAATTTTGTTTTTGATTTTTTGCTTATTCCTTACAGGCAAGGGGTTTGCTCAGTTGGTGGGTACAGATTGCTTTCTTCAAGGGCAGTGGCTTGAAGTTGGGGTGAATACTATGGGTGGTTTTGGCACTTGTACATCTCCGCTTACTTATCACCCGCACGTTTGCTGCGGTACGGTTACAGCATTCACACCGGGAGGAAATCTGGATGCGGCATATGATTGGGGGCATGATGGCTGGTCTGTTGGTTCTCCGCAGTTAATGGGCAATTATTCAATTCCCGGTTACCCTCAGGAAGGGTGGTCGGTGCAGGTGGGTGCTACCGAGTACCGTAATGGTGCCTGGGGTGGTATCTGCACAGGCGCATTTGCTATTCCAGGTGGTCATACAGGATATACCAATACTGGTGGCCGCGCAATAGAATATTGGAGTGGCAATGTTGCCGGATTAAATATCAGACACGAAACAAGATTAGATACCTACGCTTCCTGGGTGGTGATTACTGCAGTACTGAGAAACACAACCGGTGCACCTATCGCAAACATCTATTATCAGAGGACATTAGATCCTGACAATACGTCTTTTTGGAGTGGCACACCCGTAACCAGAAACAGAATTGTACATCAGAATGAAGATGCGAGACACAGAGTAATGGTTAGTGCCAATGGCGAGACAGCCGCTTCAGGCTCTACTCCTGCTTACAACGCTACAAATAGTTACCTCGCACTTGCCACAAAAGATTGCCGTGCCAAAGCTTGTGTTATCAGTGGTTTGTCACCATCCAACACTCCTTCTACTATATGGAGTGCCATTCCTATTGCTCCTTCAGGTCCGGTAGTTCTTGGTGCTTTAGGTGCTACAAACTATAACGACCAGGGAATTTCGCTCATCTATAATTTAGGTACTATAGCCGGCGGCGATAGTGCTATCATTTCTTATGCCTACATATACAATGGCAATAATGGTATAGACAGTGCTTTTCCTGACCCACAAATCGTTATTAATGGCGTTCCAAAAGTTAGTTATGCACCGCCTATTCCTAACTACGATACATTCGTTGCTTGTGAATCCGGATTGACTACCCTTCCGGTTAGCTTTTTGTACGCAGAAGACAAATGCTGGAGTTGGAGTCACTGGACATGGGCTCCCGGTACCGGTCTTGCAAGTACGACCGGTGTTAATAATACAATTACACTGGCAGGTTTGCCTCCGGTAATCACATATACCATTACAGGTACAGACAGCGGTGCGCACATGTTTTCCTGCAATACCAAGATTTTTTATCTTACCATCGTCAGTTGCAACGGCGCAGAGAGCAACGAGCCTTGCGTAGGGGATACCCTGGTTCTCAATGCGCCGGGAGATTCTCTGGGTGCTACATACAAGTGGTATGGTCCTTTCCCTTCTACCACAGTTATCAGTACCGCTCAAAAGCATTTACATTTCCCCGCTACCATGGCAGATACAGGGGTATATTCTGTAATAAAAACAATCGCAGGTATTCCGGATACATCTACAACCCATGTGCGCATTATACCGTTACCGGTTATATCGGTTACCACCAGCCAACCTTATTGCCAACCGGCAGTTAGCCCAATGACCCTTACCTGCACTGCAGACTCTATACTGGTTTCTTATGCATGGTCAGGCCCAGCCGGCTACACCTCTACGGCAATAAGCCCAAGCATTAATCCATTCGACTCATCGATGGGTGGTATATATACCGTAACAGTAGAAAACACTTATGGCTGTAAACAGACGGGAAGTGTCGAAGTCAAACCGGGGCCATTGGCGAACTTTAATTTCGTGCAGCTACCCGGTTGTCCCAACGACAGTGCTACATTCACGGATGCCTCTATAAACGGTGCCGGATATGCCTGGAACTTTGGAGACGGCACATCGAGCTTCGATAAAAATCCGCCGCTGCATATATACACTGCCGGTCACAAAGTATACACAGTGACTCTTACTGTTACCAGTGCCAATGGTTGTGTGGATGCCGAAACTAAAACCGTGGATCTGCAACATACCGTTACTGCCGACTTCAATACTACTATGGCTATCAAAGACACAGTATGTAACGGAGACCCGATAGTAATAGGCGACCTT
This sequence comes from Taibaiella sp., assembly GCA_021740995.1. GTDB lineage: Bacteria > Bacteroidota > Bacteroidia > Chitinophagales > Chitinophagaceae > Nemorincola. The sequence goes on along the minus strand of JAIOYR010000049.1, from coordinate 616 downwards.
TCTGACGCTACCAAGTATGGAGCTGCAAATACACCATTGGCTTCTTATGAGTGGGAATGGACTGGCGGCGCAGGTTATACCGAAACTACCAATGCTTTCCCGGTAAGTCATACCTATCCAAATGAAGGTATCTATCAGGTAACATTAAAGGTTACAGATAATCTGGGATGTGAAGCTACTAAAACGAAAACGATGGTAGTGCTGCAGCCTTATATCACCGGAGTAAGCGATACTACCTTCTGTTTGGTACGTCCGTTTGCCATGGAAAATGTCATCTGGCTTGCACCCAAACCAATTACGTTCGATGGTTATGGTTATACTTATAGCTGGTCTGGGGATATATCAAAGCTCAGTTCTTCAACTGTCAAAGTGCCTACATTTAATGCAATAGGTCAGTATACCTATACATTGACTGCTACGCTGAACCGTCATGGTTGTCCAGCAACGCACGTAATGACACTGAACTCTATACTGCCTACACCGCTTACTAACATATCTGCCGATGCTGCAATTAAGCTCGGAGGCAGCTATCAGCTCAGCGCAGACAGTAACTTTGTATACACCTGGACACCGAACGACGGTAGCCTCGATAATCCAAATATCAATAATCCCATAG
>JAIOYR010000048.1 GCA_021740995.1 Taibaiella sp. | reverse complement strand
TGCCACTCCAGATCCTGGTACATCATAGGTACTACGCAAATCGGGAAGTCGCCGGCTATACCACCTCCTATCTGGAAGAAGCCTACACCCTTGCCGCTTGAATTCTTGCGATACCAGTCTGCCAGCCATATCATGTATTCTATACCGCTTTTCATGGTAGCTGGTTTTAGCTCGCCTTTTATGCAATACGAGGCAAAGATGTTGCCCATAGTACTGTCTTCCCAGCCTGGCACTATAATCGGAATGTTCATTTCGGCTGCGGCTATCATCCAGCTATGTTTTGGGTCTATTTCATAGTCTGGCTTCATTACCTCGCTCAGCAGCAGCTTGTACATATACTCGTGCGGAAAGTAACGCTCACCGCTTTCTTCGGCATCCTTCCATATCTTGTATATGTGCTTCTGTATCCTGCGGAATGCTTCTTCCTCTGGTATGCACGTATCTGTAACCCTGTTAAAGCCCTGCTCCAGCAGTTCGTATTCTTCCTGCGGGCTCAGATCTCGGTAGTTGGGTACACGCTTATAGTGTGTGTGTGCTACCAGGTTCATTACATCTTCCTCCAGGTTGGCGCCTGTGCAACTGATGATAGCTACTTTGCCGGCACGTATCATCTCGGCAAACGAAATGCCCAGCTCCGCAGTGCTCATGGCTCCTGCCAGCGATACCAGCATCTTGCCACCTTCCAGCAGGTGTGTTTCGTAGCCCTTGGCAGCGTCTACCAGCGCCGCCGCATTGAAGTGACGGTAGTGGTGCTGTATAAATTGGGAGATTGGTCCTTTGTTCATGTTATTAATAGTTGACTAGTAGTGAAAACTGATTATTTGCTGAAACTAAAAAGCAAGCAGTGTTACCTGCATGCTTTTAGTAGTATTACCTCTAAATTACTTGATTGCTACACTAAGCTACTGTCTCTTGCTTGGCTATAAACTTCTTAACCCATTCTGTGGTTACAGACTTAGGGCGCTCCAGCGGGAAGCCCAGCGCACGATCCCAGCAGAGGCTGGCAAGCACACCCAGCGCGCGCGACACGCCAAACAATACTGTATAGAATTCTTCTTCTACAAGTCCATAATGTTTGAGCAGTGCACCTGAATGAGCATCGACATTCGGCCAAGGGTTTTTGATTTTGCCGGTGGCTTCCAGTATAGGTGGTGCTACTTCATATACGTTCCAAACGGTTTGTACTATGGGGTTATCGGCACAATGGCGTTTTGCAAACTCCATCTGTGCTGTAAACCTTGGGTCGGTTTTGCGCAGTACTGCATGGCCGTAACCCGGTACTACCTTGCCTTCCAGCAGAGTCTTGTGAATATAGTCGCCTATCTGTGCCTTTGTAGGTTGGTCGGAATTCAGTTCTTTACACATTTCTTCTATCCAGCGTATTACCTCCTGATTGGCAAGGCCATGCAATGGACCTGCAAGGCCGGTCATGCCGGCTGCAAACGACAGATATGGGTCGCTGAGTGCAGACCCTACCAGATGAGTAGCATGGGCAGATACATTACCACCTTCGTGGTCGGCGTGTATGGTCAGGTACAGGCGCATCAGCTCGCTGAAGCTTTCAGAATCGTAGCCCAGCATGTGAGCAAAGTTGCCACTCCAGTCAAGCATGCCGTCAGGCTGAATGTGCTCACCGTTTTTGTACTTGCGTCTGTATATGTAGGCAGCTATGCGTGGCAGGCGTGCTATCAGAGTCATGGTATCTTCATACACATAGTCCCAATAGGTTTTTTTGTTGATGCCTTCGTTATATGCCTTAGCAAATTTAGACTCTGTCTGCAGGGCCAGTACAGCGGCGGTAAACTGTGTCATGGGGTGTGCAGATATCGGGAATGATTCTATTACATCAAACACATAGTTGGGTACATGAGAGCGGCGTGCCCATGTAGCAGATACGTGTTCTACATCTTCCTGAGTAGGTACCTCGCCTATAAGCATGAGATAAAACAGTCCTTCTGGAAGTGGCTCGCTGCCACCTTCTGCCTTTGGCAGGCTTTCCCTGAGTTCCGGAATCGAGAAGCCACGGAAGCGAATGCCCTCATTAGCATCGAGCAGTGAAGTTTCTGTAACCAGCCCTGTGATGCCGCGCATACCCTGATAGGCCTGTGCCAGGGTTACTTCTTCAATTTTCATGTTGCCATGCTTTTCCAGTATGGCTTTGATTTCCTTGTTCTGTTCGTCTGCCTTTTGTTTGAAAAGGTCTTTAATATAACCCATAAATTAGCATTAATTATGTACCTGAATATTTTTTTTACGGAAACAAAGGTAAGGAAAGACGGCTTATGTATTTGTGAATAAAGAATTAAATTGGGCAGTAAAATTTGCGGCATAAAAAGCCCGGAAGGCAGTATAGAAATAACACATTATAAATGACCTCAAAAAAAATCTGACAAATGATGTTGCAGGAATGGAAATGCCGCTTATCTTTGCAGTCCTTTAGAACGAAAGGGGGAATACAAATAGATCTTAAAAAAGGTGTTTTACTTTACTTCTTTAGATAAGGGAGCATAGCTCAGCTGGTTCAGAGCATCTGCCTTACAAGCAGAGGGTCCGCGGTTCGAACCCGTGTGCTCCCACAGAAAGCCTCGCATATTGCGGGGCTTTTTTTTTAAGGCATCACTCAATGTAAATATCCCCGCACGAGTATCGGTGGGACCTAGCTGGCGCCCAAGGCTACGCGGAAAAACCCGCCGAGGACGACCAAAGTAGTCACCCGGAAAATTTGGATCAAGCTATAAATTTCTCTACACTAGTATCAACTGGTCCTCGCTAACGCACATGGCTGCGCGCAGAGCCCCCCCGGGGGACGAAAGCTGTTGCCATGGCTTGACTTAATCCTAAAAAATCAGATATTCTTATACCAACTAAATTTATGTATTTTTGGAAAAGTAGTTAAATGAGTCTCATTGTGGTTCGCGAAAAATTGTACTTAGCAATTCAAGTAGGTTGAACGTAAATCAACAAGCCAATTAATAACATTAAGCATATATACGAAACATGGTAAAAGATTCAATAACAACTACCGAAGTAGTAATAGATGAAGACGTAAAGAAAGAACTATTTTCCATTGTAGCTGAAGAAAAGCAGATTATAGTTAATTGTATAGTAAATGGAGGTGACGATGGTACTGCTGCACGTATATGGAAGAGTACCTACCTTGTGGACATCGTATCGAAACAAAGAAGTGTTCTACTTCATACACTAGGGGTGTCATCTTATCCTGAATGGACATTAATTCCACCCAAAAGTACTTTGAAGTTTTCGCTTATTTTTTCACCCTTGCCTCAGTCTACAAAAGTCTTCGATCTGGTAGAACAAATACCCCAACCGGGTGGTTTTTACTTTAGTGGTATTAGAAGAAATGATGTAGATGTTTACCAGGTTGATTTCACTGATCAGTAATTGTATTTGGTTAATAAATCATACAATAACATCACGCACTAATGTAGCTAAAAAGTATGGTCCATATAGCAACTATCATCGATCCAAGGGAAATTACAAGACAGTTTGCAAAAGCTGTTCAGAAAAAGGATTTTACTATCATAGAAAATCTGCTTGCTGATAATGGAGAATTCAATACTGAGGATGCAGACCTGAACACTATTGACAGCAGCAGTAAATCTGTATTTATGGATTGGCTAAAGTTTGTGCTAACCGAACAAACTGTTACTTCTAGTTATGAGACGAAAATTCACTACAAAGTGCACTGCGGACACAAAGATTTCGCATTGAGTCAAAGTGTGTAAGGAACCATGATAGTCTGTACTAAAGGTTTACAATTTATCCGTTTACGGATTATACTCAATTTTTGCTGCGCAGCTGGTTTCAACTGCTAAGTCCTGATTTTTTGCGGGTATACCTGCCAAAAGGAAATTGCTAAAGTACGACCCCGAACTGCATAATAGGGTAGTGAAAGAGTGGGGTGTACGTCAGTTGGAAGTGCTGGGCTTTACTTTGGCATCAGCATCAACCATTTTAAAAATCACGCCATCAGCTACAATGTACAAGCATTCACCATCGAATGTTACTATGTCTGTCATCTTGTAGACATTGCCGTTTTTAGCAGGTTTGGTGGCAGACCGGATGGTGATTTCGTACACACTATCTACAATGATACCCAGCTTACGCTTGCTAAAGTCGAAGTTGCTTTTAGCGTAGTCTTCGGCATTTACTTTCCTGAAAGAATATTTCGGTGTGTATACTGTGCTGTAGTACATACTTACACTGTCTTTGCCTATGCAGACCCTCTGCTTGGAATAGCGGTTTATTTCATCTTCTTCAAGTCCGTAAATGTTTGAATACTCGTGGCTGAATGCCCGCCAGCAACGGCTGATAGCGTTGAAGATAGCGGTAGAATCTGCGGCCTGAGCAGAGCAGGTATTGCAGAATGGCAAAAGCAAGAATATTGCCAATACGGATAAGTGTCGGTTTGTCATTTTCTATTTCTTTAAAATCTGTATTTTTCTTTCGGGCTGGTAGTAAGATTCATTACGCACCTGCAGTTCATCTTTGCGTCTGTTTATTAATCCCTTCATCACTCCCGGTGCTTTGGAGTGAATAAATCTCATCCAGTCTTTTTGCAGTTTTTCAAAATCGGCATTACTGTTAATATCGTTTACTATACTTGTTGCTTTTGAGAATCCTCCCAGGTTGTAAGCCAGCATTGTCAGCGCGTCAAACTCTTTTTGAGTCAGTGGTACATTTATATATTGTTTTACCTGGTCTTCGTAGGCGGGTACTTTCTGTCTCATTATTCGCTCTGCTTGTTCCCATGTCACACCTTTATCCCACTTGCTGCTTTCGCCGTACGGCACAAAAAAACCGAAGCCAATAGTGAATCCGCCGTCTTTGAGTGAGTAAAGTTGTGATGAGAAGCCCTCCATTTTTTGGAGCAGCTCATATCCTTCTTCCGAAAGATGCATTTCTGCGACAGGCAATCTTACTTCCTCGAAAACGGGTACTGTTACTGTTTTTGGTGTAGGTTTTGGGTGATGTTTAGTAATGAATTTTATACCTGCGATTAACTGTAGGGTGTCTATAATTTCCTGATCGAAGGTTACAAAAGCCGGTAATGGGGGTAGTGGTATTGCTTTTATACTGCCGCCAGATATAGCTCTTATATGTAGCTCAGTAACGGCGAGCAGAGGGAGTGGTTCTGGTTCGGGCAGCATTTCCGGCATAGGTGGAATTGCCGCAGTTTTAACTATACTTACCCTATTTTCTATAGATTTAAATCGATTGAGTGTCAATACCTGAAGTGCCTGTATGGAATCGGCGGGTAACACCAGACGGGGTGGTGGGGGAACGTTTACAATGCCTGCACTATAAGTTGTTATAGTTCCTGTATTTATTTTGGCCGCTGGCTGTATTGTAAGGTGAGGTATAATACTTGCCTCCGCTACATGAACTCTTACTACCAGTGTTACATACTCGCCACTGTCGGTCACTTGTATGTTCTCTATTTTGTTTCCGGGGTATTTACTGATAAAAGATGAAACACGTTGTAAATTTGGGGCAGCAGCTTTTATGGAGTCAACAATAGTTTTTTGTCGCACCTGAGAAAATAAACAGACCGGGAATAAAATCAACAACAATAGTAACCGCTTCATATCAAAGTTACATAGCGATTTAAGTGAAGATATACTCCCTAAAAGTAGCAAAATAACTGCTTAGAGGTAGGGTTTGATTTTTCGTAAGCAGAAATGACAATACTATAAAGAGAGCTGTTTTCCACTTCATCCCGTTATTCATACTTTTAATGAACCCCTGAAAGCACGGGCTGCATAGTAAGATTCAGCACCATTGTGATACCAGAAAACCGTATCGTATCTGCGGTCGCAAAAGACAGCTCCGCCTAGTTTTCTAATGTTATCCGGAGTACGCACCCAACTTGATGTTTTAGTATCGAAAATACCCAATAATTGCAACTCCCTGTACTGTTCTTCTGTAAGTATTTCTATACCCATTGCAGTTGCCATACCCATTGCGCTTCCATCCGGTTTGTTTTCTTTTCTTGAGGCCAGTGCTTCGTCATCGTAGCACAGACTTCTGCGACCCTTGGGGCTCTCAGCAGCGCAATCATAATATTGGTATTCACCTGTCTTTTTATCGTAGCCTATTACATCTGGTTCTCCGCCTGTTATTTCCATTTCATTCAGCGACCACATTTTTCCGGCATTTGCTTCCAGCTTTGCCTGTACTTTAGTCCATTCTATACCCTTATGTCGGTTCTTGTTTTTTTCAAATCTATCTTTTAGTGTTTTTATAAGCTCTTCGGCTTGTTTTGCTGATAATTGATTTTTCATTACTTTATGAGTTTTTTTCTGTTTCTTCTTGTTATTTATGCCCTTGTAGTCAGTGACTTTTCTATTATTAACTTGTTTTCGATAGAAGAGCTATATGACTTTTTAAAAAGACTGCTATGCCCATTATTATAAATGTGGATTGTACTAATAATGCGAACAAAGTTAGTCTACCGATTTTATAATAAATATCCAATCTGTATCACGTATTCGGGAATTTGAGTAAAGTGTAATAAGAATTCATATTTGTGTAACAGTATCTATATTATTATTATCGCCTTTGTTTGAAGCTGCCTATGTACTGGTATGGCAAATAAGTATTCCAATAACAGTACCGTAATTTTTCGGCAGTAACAAAAAACAGATACTATGAGAACAACAGTCATTTTACTATTACTTACCGGAATATCGTATTTTGGTGCAGAAGCACAGACAAAGCTGGAGAAAATGATATTGAATAAGCAATAGAACAGATATCCCCATAGGTGAATAGTATTTCTGATGCTTTTAAATCCTACGTACATTTGCATCCGGTCGAGAGGACTGATCATACAAAAAGACGATGCAACTGATAAGAAGAAACCGGATATTGCGGCAGTCGCCCGCCATACGTGCCATGGTGGCCGAAACGATATTAAAACCATCTGATTTTATAGCACCTTTATTTATCGTGGAGGGTAAGGGCGTGAAGGAGGAAATCTCTTCTATGCAGGGATATTTCCGCATGAGTATAGATCTGACGGTACAGGAGGTAAAAGAGCTGTGGTCACTGGGTATTAAGAGTGTACTACTATTTATAAAATGCAATGATGAGCTGAAAGATAACAAAGGTACTGAAGCACTAAACCCGGATGGGTTGATGCAGCGTAGCATAAAAGCCATAAAAGGTGCCTGCCCGGATATGGTGGTAATGACTGATGTGGCTCTGGATCCGTTTTCTACTTACGGGCATGATGGTATAGTAGATGGTAAGGAAATAGTTAATGACCCCACAGTAGCTGTACTTGCACAAATGAGTGTGAGCCATGCTCTGGCTGGTGCAGATTTTGTAGCGCCCAGCGATATGATGGACGGGCGCATACTGGCTATCAGACTGGCTTTGGAGGAGGCCGGACTTACTCGCACCGGAATACTGGCTTACAGTGCCAAGTATGCTTCTTGTTTTTATGGGCCATTTCGGGATGCGCTGGATAGTGCGCCGGGTTTTGGCGACAAGAAGACCTATCAGATGGACTATGCTAACCGTATAGAGGCAATAAAGGAAACCATGATGGATATAGATGAGGGAGCTGATATAGTGATGGTAAAGCCCGCTATGGCATATCTGGATATTATACGCGAAGTAAGCGATAATGTGCAGGTGCCTGTAAGCGCCTATCATGTAAGTGGCGAATATGCCATGATAAAGGCTGCTGCGAAAATGGGCTGGCTGGATGAAAACAAGGCGATACTGGAATCACTTACCAGTATAAAGCGTGCAGGTGCCAGTCTTATAGCCACTTATTTTGCCAAAGATGCAGCGAAACTAATAAACGGATAAAAGAATCATAAAAATACAATTCCCTGACAGTATGAACGTGTTCCGGAAATTATATTATTGCTTTAAGCCGTAACTTTGTCGCAAAATATTTGGCGTCGGCACACATTAGCACCATAAAAGATGAAAAAAACACAAATAGTATTGCTGGTACTGATAATGGGAGCTATAGCAGTTCTTATCAGTGTTTTTGGTGATTTCAGCTCTTATGAGACATTTGCTTCTGCGGCCAAAGAGCCTAAAAAAAGCTACTATATAATAGGCACTCTGGATACTACGCAGGCTATGCATTATGATCCGCGCACAGATGCTAATCACTTTACCTTTGTAGCCAAAGACAAAGCCGGCAGTAAGAACAAAGTAATATTCAACGGAGAAAAGCCAAGGGATATTGAAAAATCGGAACAGATAGTAATGATGGGCTATATGGACGAGGGTACGTTTCATTGTTCGAGAATACAGATGAAGTGCCCATCGAAGTATAAAAAAGACCAGATAGCAGTAGGTAATAATGGTTAAAGGGTTAATTGGATAGAAGGTAAATGGGAATATGGTTCTTGGTTAAATTTCCCTTTGGACTTTGGATTTTGACTTTATAATCTCAGGCAAACGAAATAGTATATGAGCGCAACGCAATTCACAGGAGAGCATTTGTGGCCCGGGCAACTGGGTCATTTTTTTGTTATTGTATCTTTTGTAACTGCGCTGTTCAGTACTTTCAGCTATTTCAATGCAGCCCGAAAGGAGCAAGATCTTGCTGGAAGCCGCAAGTGGTTGTTGCTGGGAAGAGGAGGATTTATATTTCATACTGTATCTGTCGTCAGTATTTTTATTGCGCTGTTTTATATTATCACCCGTCATTTGTTTGAGTATCAGTATGCCTATGAACACTCTTCTTTAGATATGCCATCAGAATACCTTTTGTCCTGTTTTTGGGAGGGGCAGCAAGGTAGTTTCATGCTCTGGACATTCTGGCACTCAGTGCTGGGGCTGATAGTGATGCGCACCGCAAAAGAGCTGGAAAGCAGAACCATGGCTGTAATAGCACTGGTGCAGGTGATACTGACCACCATGATACTGGGCATCTATCTGGGCCCCGATATAAAAATAGGAAGCACCCCATTTATGTTGCTGCGCCATGCTATGCAAAATGCGCCTATATTCTCTATGCCTAACTACATGGAGTCAATCAATGATGGTAACGGACTGAATGTGCTGCTACAAAACTACTGGATGGTGATACATCCACCTATACTGTTTCTTGGCTTTGCACTTACCCTGATACCATTTGCTTACTGTATAGCCGCACTGTGGAAGGGGGATTATAAGAGCTTTGTGAAGCCTACAGTAGCATGGTCATTGGCATGTGGTGCAGTGCTGGGCACCGGTATAATGATGGGTGGTGCATGGGCTTATGAGTCGCTCAACTTTGGTGGATATTGGGCATGGGACCCAGTGGAGAATGCATCGCTGGTGCCCTGGCTCACGCTTATTGCCGGCCTTCATACGTTGCTGGTGTACCGTAGCACCAAACGGGCATTCATACTCACGTTTGTGCTATTGCTGCTCACGCATTTGCTTATATGGTATTCTACTTTCCTCACCCGTACAGGCATTCTGGGGAAAACATCAGTACATGCCTTTACCGGCGATGGAGCGGCTCTTACTTATCATTTAGTTATAGTAATAGCTGCATTGTTGTTATTAAGTATTGTCACGTTAGTGGCCCGCTGGAAGGCATTGCCACGAGTGAAAACTGAAGAAGAAACACTATCCCGTGAGTTCTGGATGTTTATAGGTGCAGTAATATTATTTCTGGCATCCATACAGATTACTGTTACCACTTCAATACCTGTATGGTCGCCACTGGCAAAATGGATTTCGGGTAAGGACTTTGCACCACCCACAGATCCTATTACCCACTACAACAACATACAGATGTGGGTGGCTATTATACTAGGGCTGCTGTCTGCAACAGTGCTATACATGAAATATAAAACTACAGATGCTAAAATACTGGGGAAAAGACTCGGGGTTACTGCACTGATAGCAATGATAATGGCCGGTCTTATAGCCTGGGGGCAGGATATACTCACCTGGCAGTATGACATCATGTTGTTCTCAGCATGTTATGGCATAGTGGCAACTATTCACTACGGTATTGTAGTTCAGAAACTTAAGTTCAAAAAGCTGGGTCCGTCTGTGGGTCATCTTGGATTTGCTACCGTATTGCTGGGTATTCTTCTTTCTTCCTACAACAAGCATGCTATATCTCTGAACACCACCGGTATGCCATTCGACTTTAAGAAGAATACAACCAGTGAAACAATAAGGGAGAACATGGAAAATGTGATTATGTTTCGTGGGGTCCCTGTGGCTATGAGCGACTACATAGCTACTTATGTAGGAGATAGTGATGTGGCTGGCAAAGACAAACGCATTTATTACAAAGTGGTTTTTGAAAGAAAAGATAGTGCCACTAAAAAGGTGTTGGAGCGGTTTACACTTTATCCTGATGCCTTTATAAACCCTAAGGGACAACAGGGGCTGAGTGCCAATCCTTCTACCAAGCACTATTGGGATAGGGATATATTTACCTACATCAATAGTGCGTCAGATAAGAGCAAAAATGACACCAGCTCTTACAAGACCCACACCGTGCAAAAGCCGGGTGATTCTATTTATCTGGCAAATGGTTTTATGATATTCAATGGTTTCAGTAATGAGATACAGGACAAACGCTATATGGCAAAAGAAGGCGATCTGGCTGTAAAAGCCCGCCTTACGGTATATAATATGCAAGGATTGAGGCAGGATATAAACCCTATTTACATACTGAGGGATAAGCAGTATATAATGCAGGTAGATGATACTATAGAGGCCATGGGACTTTTTGCCCGTTTCGGTGCGCTCAATGTTCATTCCAAGGATTCTGCTTCTGTAGATATACAGGTACGTCAGGTGAACCCAATGGATGATTTTATAGTACTGAAAGCATTGGTCTTCCCTTACATTAATGTATTGTGGCTAGGGATTGTAGTCATGGTGTTTGGTTTCTTTATCAGTCTGGGCGATGTGCTGAGTAGAAAGGTAAGTGGCGGATTATAGATTTACCCAGACGTGGTGATATACTCCATAATTTTTTTAATTTTGTATCCGGTAATTATTCAGTTATTTTCTAAAAATATTGCTTTATGCCATCCTTCGATATTGCTAGTAAGGTAGACCTGCAGACACTAGACAATGCAGTGAACATTGCTAAAAAGGAAATAGACAATCGTTTCGATTTCAAGGGTACACATGTGTCTTTTGAGCTCAACAAGAAAGACATGACTATAGCCATAGAGGTAGAGAGCGATATGAAGTTGAAGCAGCTGGAAGACGTACTGCTGACCAAGGCTATGCGCCAGGGGCTGGAGGCCAATTGTTTCGATATGAGCAAGGAGCATTCCGCATCGGGCAAATACATTCGCAAGAACATTCCTATCAAAAACGGTATTGATAAAGACAATGCGAAAAAAATAGTAAAGCTGATAAAGGATAGTGGACTGAAAGTACAGGCTGCTATAATGGATGATGTAATAAGGGTTACTGCAAAAAAAATAGATGATCTGCAGGACGTGATTCAGCTTTGCCGTACTTCCAGCCTAGACCTCCCGCTGCAATACACCAATATGAAGAGTTAGTTTTTAGGAATTGGTTTTTAGGAATTTTTGATTTGGAATTTCCTCCTGGTCAATATCCATATTTATCTTTCCAGCAGTTGCGCAGGTATTCCCTTATACGTGCCTCTGCAGCATTGTTTCCGGGCTCATACAGTTTGCTGCCACTTACTTTTTCCGGCATAAATTCCTGGTCTATAAAATTTCCCGGAAAGTCGTGTGCGTATTGGTATCCTTTGCCATAGTCCATTTTCTTCATCAGTCCGGTGGGTGCATTGCGGATAGGCAGGGGTACAGGCAGGTCGCCTGTTTTGGCTACCAGATCCTGTGCATTGTTTATAGCCATGTAGGCTGCATTACTCTTGGGCGATGAAGCCAGATACGTAACTGCCTGGGATAGAATGATGCGACATTCAGGGTAGCCAATCATCTCTACTGCCTGAAAACAACCTGTAGCCAGCAACAGTGCATTTGGGTTGGCATTGCCTATATCTTCACTGGCCAGTATTATCAGTCGCCTTGCTATAAACTTAGGATCTTCTCCGCCCGCTATCATGCGTGCCAGATAGTACACTGCTGCATTTGGGTCACTACCTCTTATCGATTTTATAAATGCGGAAATGATGTCGTAATGCTGCTCGCCTGTCTTATCATACAGTGCCATTTTGTTTTGCACTATGTCTTGTACTATGCTGTTGTTTACTGTCTTTTCAGCTCCTTCTATGGAGCCTGCTACGAGCTCCACCAGATTTAGCAACTTGCGTGCATCCCCGCCGCTTAGTTGCATCAGTGATTCCCATTCCTGTATATTTATGTTTTGATCGTGCAGCCATTTGTCTTTGTGAATAGCCTGATTGACCAACGCCATCATGTGAGCCTCGGTAAGTGGTTGCAGCACATATGTCTGGCACCGGCTCAGGAGTGCGCTTATCACCTCAAATGAAGGGTTCTCAGTGGTTGCACCTATCAGTGTTATGGTGCCTTTTTCTACAGCTCCCAGCAGGCTGTCCTGCTGCGCTTTGTTGAACCGGTGTATCTCGTCTATAAACAACAGTGCATGACCTGATTTGCGGGCCAGTTCTATTACATTGCGCACATCTTTTACACCGCTATCTATGGCACTTAGTGTGAAGAACAGCATATTGAGTGAGCGGGCTATAATCTGTGCAAGAGTGGTTTTACCTACTCCCGGTGGCCCCCAGAAAATTATAGACCGTGCTGTGGCTGTGCGTATCATTTGCTCCAGTACTTTGCCGGGAGCTACCAGATGCTCCTGTCCTATAAAGTCTTCGATTACCTGCGGGCGCACCCTTTCGGCAAGAGGAATATGATTATCGGGCATATATTTGTGAATAGTTTTTGTTTTAAATGCCTAAATTAGCTCCATGTTTTCGAAGCTATATTTATGCCTTATTTTGTTTTTGCTGCCTATGGTGTTGGCTGCTCAGACACAACCCAAATCTACGCAAAATAATGCGCCATCAAGTATAGATTACAAGCAGACTGGTGCGCCTATGCCCCCATTGTTTTTTATGGCATTTCGCGATACTGCTGCTGATGTTGAAGGGACTGTAAAGAAGAAAAAAGATAGAAAGCAAAAACAATCAACACTAGATACTGATGTTATGGCCTTATACTATCCAGTATCCGACAAAGACCTGGATAATGGTGCCAATCTCTTTGTGATGATGTTTAATCCTACATGCTCGCATTGCGAAGATGTTACAGATATGATGTCGAAAAATATAGACCTCTTTAAGCGCACCAAAGTGGTGCTGCTGGCCAATAAGCTGATGTTGCCTTATATTCCGGATTTTGCACAGAGGCACCATACAGCCCGATACGAGCCTATGTATGTAGGGTATGACAGTTCTGGATTTATAGAGAATCTATTTCTGTACCAGACGCTACCCCAGATAAATATTTACGGGGCTGATAGAAAATTACTGAAGTCATACTGCGGAGAGGTATCTATCGACACCCTAAAAAAGTTTATACAGTAGCGCATTGTTATGTGTTAGATAGCCCTGTTCCCACCTTTTTACGGTTGAGATTTGATAGAGGCCGCGTTTAGTACGCTACAGAAATGGTGTTTTGTACAGAAGAGATCAGGCTATTCTGGTAACGACGTATTCACGAATTTTGCGCACATAGTCGAAGTAGCCGGTCTGCATACGATACCAGAAGGTGCTGATAAGTAATACTGCTGTTCCCAGAAATGTAAGTGTTATCTTCAGGTCATCGCTGGTAACGAATAGGATGATTGAAGCTACAAACAGGAATAAACAAAATATCATTATCAACTGTGGCCCACCTGCATCCAGTTGACGCATCTTTGATTTGATAATCAAATTTGTTTTCCCTCCAGCCTGCTTAAAGTCAATTTCTGTTATAGGCAATGTTTTGATTTCGTTAACCTGTTCGGCATGAGGAACTATATTCAATTTTGAATCAAGTTCCATCACTTCAAAGTCGAGATTGTGAATCTTAACATGTTTTCCTATCAAACGTTGCTTAAATTCCTCTGTAGAGATGGTTAATGCACATTCGTGAGTTCTTGTGAAAAACATAGGCTGTGTTTTTTAAATTGGTTAGAACTAATTTCTATGAAAATTACTAATTGTTTTTTACATTCCAAATACTATTCATAAAATAAATAGAGCAACCAAAATCGTGCCAAATTATTAATCACATAACAGTAACATAATAGTATAATAACTTTTGTAAAATTGACCTCTTTTTTTCTGTCTTTTCTTCTATTATTTTGCGCTTTACATATTCGATATAAGTCGTTTACAGTAGCTACAAAGCACAATTCAAGTTATTATCATTGTCATTTAGTTCGAATGCATTGAATTATAGTCATACTATATTACATGTATAATATTTTGTCTGTAAAGATGACAGAATAATAACTAAAGTGGGTAAATATAATATGTATTATGTATCTTTGTTTTAGGCTGCAGATACATTATTGATTGAATTGATAAGCATTTGTAAATAACTGAACAAGAAAACATAGAAAATTGGAGGTAGACAATGAGTGCACTAATCGAAAGTTAAATTAATAGTAAAAAGTATTGCTTCCTCAAAATTTTCTTTGTCATGGTTTTGTTTTATTTTTTAGAAGTACCTACATTTACTTTTCAATACGAAGAATTACAGAATATTAACCATAAAATTCAAAAACATGAAAAAAAGAGTTTTACTTTTTACACTTACTGCAGGCATGATGTATGTAGCATTGCAGAGTAACAACGGGGGAGCATCTACAAACATGGCAGCCGGTAACAGAACCGGATCTGGTGGTGGTACATCTAATTGCGGCGGCAGTGGCTGCCATGGTGGAGAGTCTGCTACTGTTACCGCCAACATTCGTGTAGACTCGGCCGGTGGGGTAGAGGTGACCAAGTATGTGGCTGGTATGACCTATACTGTTACCGTTACGGGATCTCATGCTACACTGTCTCACTTCGGGTTCCAGTTTGCCTCTGTATCGGGTACAGGTACTACACAGGCAGGTACTTTTGGTACAGCACCTGCACAGGTTGCCAACCGCACTGTGTCCGGTATCAACATAATGGAACAGACAGCCAAGATTGTAGGACCATTGTCTAAACAATTTACCTGGACAGCACCTGCTACCGGAGTAGGCACTATATCTATGCATCTTACGGTAAACGGTGTAAACAATGATGGTGGACCTTCTGCTGCTGATTTGTCGCACAATGTGTCAAAGACATTTACACAGCACATACCAGCATCTGTAACTTATGTAGTCAATAAGATTACAGTATCGGCATTCCCTAATCCAGCCACCAACAACCTGAACATACAGGTGGGCAATGCTTACAGCAATTACTCGCTTCAGGTATTTGATGGTACCGGCAGAAATGTGATGAACGGCCAGATTGTAGCCAATGGCATTGGTGTCACCAACATCAACACATCGGGCTGGTCATCTGGTATGTATCAGGTAGTAGTAGCTGATGAGAGCAGCCGCGAAGTAATACAGGTGGTAAAGCAATAGTAACAACGGTGTAAAAATACACTTTATAGATGCGCTGAATAGCTCACTTTTATCAAATCAAAAAGAGAGGCACTTCTTTATCAGATGTGCCTCTCTTTTGTTATTTTACTCAATCACTTCATCACTACCTGCACCGTCTTTCTTGTTTCCTGCTTTAGCAATACTTCTTTGTTTTTGGTGAGGTCAAAGATGACTTCTTTGGTGAAGTGGCGCACTGTAAGCAGATTTACATTCTCATTTACAGATACCTTGTAATCTTTTCCCAGCGCGTTTTTCAGTGCATTTACTTTGTCTTCTCTGTTGTCTATACATGCAATAAAGCTGATAGCGGCATTCTGTATCAGGTTGATTTTTACTTTCATGTTATGAAAAATGCTGTATAGCTTGCTCAGGTTATCCTCGGTGATAAACGAGAAATCGCGGGTGGTTACCTGCACCAGCACCTGCTTGTCCTTCAGTACTATTAGTGGGGGATAGTGTGCATCATCCACATTTGCCTGAATCACAGACCCTGCAAGGGCTTTATCCAGAAAGCATTTTACATACAGCGGTATATTGTTGTTGTGTAAGGGTTTTATGGTTTTCTGATGTATGATCTGTGCACCATAAAAAGCCATTTCTATCACCTCGGTATACGATATGGCTTCCAGCTTCACAGTGTCCGGAAATAGCTTTGGGTCGGCATTCCGAAAGCCATCCACATCTTTCCATATGGTTACAGATTCCAGCTTCAGCATAGCCGCCAGTATAGCCGACGTATAGTCCGATCCTTCCCTTCCCAGCGTCACCGAGTTGCCACGCTCGGTAGCACCTATAAAGCCCTGTGTCACCACTACCTTGCCTTGTCTTAGCTGCCTGCCTATTATGGCCTCTGCCTCCAGCTTAGTGTGGTTCCAGTCTACGGTGGCATCTCTGTAGGTGTCATCTGTGAGTATCACCCGCCTTATATCCGTCCATTCGCAGTTTACGCCACTTTGCAGCAGGTAGCAGTGCAATATGCGGGACGAGAACAATTCTCCCATACATACTATCTGGTCGTAGGTATAGTCGTAGTGTGTGTTGTCGGCACTAGCAATAGCTTTTTCAAACTCAGCGAAGAGCACTCCCAGCGCCACTTGTGCCTTGTGGTAATGAGTATCATCCAGCAGTGCACGCGCATAGGTAAGGTGCTGCTGCTCCAGTGCTCTAGATAGTGTTAGTGCGGCTTCCTGCTCATTCTTGTATGCGTGATTAACAATAGTCTCCAGCGCATTAGTTGTCTTGCCCAGCGCAGACAGCACTATCAGCAATGGTTGCTGTACCTCAGTAATTATGGGCAGTAAGGCCGCCATCCTGCCTGCATCAGCTATTGACGCCCCCCCAAACTTATAAACTTTCATAAAGGGTGCAAAGGTAATACACGAAACCGGGAATCAACTATTTTCTGATAAGTTACCAGACAGCTAATAAGTGTGTTGTCTCGGTTGTCATTTTAAAAGAGCTTTGTGACCTAAACTAACACTCCCAAAGACCTGATTATTATAGTGTGCTTTTTATGAGCCAAGTGACCTTCATGTCCTTTGCCTGCTTGCCGCATGTAGGTGGTGAAACCGTTGTACCCCACACTCGGCCTGCTTTGTGACCTTCGTGCACTTCGTGGTGAATTGTTTGTACCCTACACTTCGTGGTGATTGGCTTGCACATTACACTCTGTCAGCTTAGTGTTGTTGCTTTGTTGTATCTTTATTCTGTACAGATAGCATAAAGCATATTGCTGCAATCCTTACATTTACAACGCTCAAAAAAACCTCATAATAATGCTGCGCATTGCTATTATCAACGGACCAAACCTAAACCTCACCGGAAAACGGGAGCCTGAAATCTATGGCAGTCAGTCCTTTGAAGAGTATATAGAGGTATGGCAACAGCGTTTTCCACAGGTGGAAATTCACTACTTCCAAAGCAATGTAGAGGGGGAACTTATCAACAGGCTGCATAGCTGCATGGGCAATGCCGATGGGGTAATACTCAATGCCGGAGGCTACACCCACACCAGCGTGGCCCTGGCAGATGCTGTAGCTGCAATAAATATACCCGTAGTAGAGGTGCATATATCTAATGTGCTGGCACGTGAAGATTTCCGCAAAACATCGTTTATAGCAGCGCGCTGCCGGGGTAGCATCAGTGGGCTGGGTATGACCGGATATGCACTGGCTATACAGTACTTCATCGATTTTTCAGCTCTGTAAATCCACTATTTAGCAGTTTTACTTTTAGTACAAATGCCCGAAACGCTTAACTGGAAAGCGTTTCAGACTTTTTGTTTATAAATATGTGGCTTTCTGCAAGATTTTTTTCTGAATATGGTTCTGCTTATATAATTTTGCTCCCGGAGAGATGGCAGAGCGGTCGATTGCGGCAGTCTTGAAAACTGTTGACTGTTATAGGTCCGGGGGTTCGAATCCCTCTCTCTCCGCTCCAAGGCTTCACAGAAATGTGAGGCTTTTTTGTTTTAGGGTGGTAAATGGCTCGTTTACAGTGAGTTAGGGTGGATTGTGCCACGAAGCCTACTTCCTTGAGTATAGGGATACGTAGGAATTCCGTGTCACGCTCATGACACCCGAGCAAAATCACCGTGTCACCCAAAAACACTGTCTAATTCGTTGACAGACAATTACATATACATATCCGTTGAATGAGGACACATGTTGGTGCTTTAAAACCAAAGCATTATGTGGACTCTAACGTGTCGATGGTGTAGAGTCGGTATATATTATCCTTATTGGTAAGTAGTTGAAACTCTTGAGCTCTCCGAGCGTAGGATGCGTCGGGCCCCTCATAAAACTCAGAGTAGTAAGCCTTCATCATCAGCTTAAGGTTTTCCCCATTGATTGGGGCATTTTTGTAATAGGGTCTTTCTATGTACTTGTCGCATGTATTTTATGCCGCTTCAAAATTCAATTCTTTCCACCGTGACGTTGCTTGTTCCATTTTCTCTGTGAGTACAGCACTCTTTCCTCTGTTGATATCTTGTCTCTTAGTTTAGTTGTAACATATGGTGTAATGCCAGGTCACTAGCTCGATCCATTCCCTTGGGTTAGTAAAAGCCTTTCCCTTTTATAATGTGGCGAACTCCACCTGATGGGTTTTCAACGTCACCCGTTCTTCTTGGAATAAGGTGTGTATGGCAATGGAATATAGTTTGTCCCGCAACCATGCCACTGTTGATGCCAATATTGAAGCCCTTTACGCTTTTGTCATCCCTATTCACCATTTCCTTGCCTTTGAAAAGTAAGTCCTGAATAGCATTGAGTTCTGGCTGATACATCTCAAAATATTCCCCAAAATGTCGCTTCGGGATAATAAGCATGTGATGTTGCGTAACTGGGTATTGGTCATATATCAAATAGGCAAGGTTGTTCTCTGATACAATCCTTTTTGTCTCTATTTTACAAAAAATGCAGTCATGTACTCGATGCTCATATTCCTTGTTCAAACCTCTGAAGTCTGTACTATCATGGTCTCTTTTCATGGCGTTGCATGAGTAGCATAGGGCTTGATAGTTGTTTATTGAATCTTCTCCCCCTAAATTTTTAGGGACAATATGGTCTACCTCTAATGCTTTTTCGCTATCCATACTCCCACACAATTCACACCTGAAACGTGCCCTTTTCAAAACCTCATACTTGATTGAACCTGATATAGGCGTTCGACTTTTCGTACGATGCTGCCAGATACTTCCACCCCGTTTTTCAATATATCCTGTTAGTTTCTCATTGCAGATATTAATTAATTCTGTTATTTCCTCCGCCTTTAGGTCGCTATATCCATTGAGCTTATACACCTTCTTTTCCTTAACCACTACATGATGTCCACGCAAAACCCTGCCTACCATATTGTTGGTAATATTTTGATAGTACTCTATCTGCGACGGATCTTGTAATGATATTTCTTTTGCGATATCTGCATCACTTGCGACCCCTCTGTTCCTAAGTAAGCACTTAATCATGATAGGCTGGTAAATGTGCGACATTTTCATTTTGTCCACCAAGAAGACCTTGAGTTCATTATAATTCATCTGCAATCATTTATGTAGTTTCCAACAACGACGTACCGCATGTGTAATGATAGAATAGTTCATCAACACGCGTTAGCCATTAGGTATGGAAACACAATATACAAATCCAATTACATGGTGTGTATATCCGAATAAAATTTCCGCCAAATTTCCAGTACGCTCATATGGGCGTATAAAAGCCCCTGAGCTTAGAGCCCCCCTTACAGCCCAGACCGCGACATAGAGGGCATAAATTTGTGCATATTGTGGCGGGTTCAATGCTTACTAAGCATTAGTATCATAAAGTAACTTTATGCCAATCATTGAAAAGTTAAATGATAATTAATGAATTATTATTTTCAACTTTGTTTTAACTTCTATTTATCAACTTTTACGTATAACCAAAAACGACGAAAATATGTATGAATATCTTAGAATCGGTATAATTGGAGGTGGTCAATTTGCAAAAAACCTTCTGCCTCATGCATTACATTCGGGACTCAATGTTTCCTTAATGGATAAAGAGAAAAACGCGCCATGGGCAAAGAAAAAATCATTCTTCAAAAACGGTGATCCAATGGAATTTGAAGATGTAATCAAATTTGGCGAAAAATTAGATATATTAACAGTGAATAATGATAACGTAAATATCGCTGCGCTAAAACAGCTTAATGAAAAAGGTGTAAAAATATATCCGTTTCTGAATCAATAGAAGAAGTAAAGGATTTTTTTCAGGATTAGTTTTAACATAAATAGTCCCTTAAAAATATACATCCGCTATCACTCCTTGGAGTGTGGAAAGAAGTTCCTCTTACTAATTTGTTTCCATATTACTCTTAGAGATAAAAATTGGAATAATTTATTGTTATGTGTTTCTAAAGACCTAATTGATTCCTAAGCATGGAATAAAGCATGTTATCAACCTTATATTCCTGATGTTCATGGAGCTATCCATATCTTAAAATAGAACAGCATCTTAGAGTTTTAAGAAATGACAATGGAACATCGGTGTTTTATCCTCCAGTTTTTACAATCCCTCTTACTGAAAGAATATGATTGATACGCTTTATTGAAACTAAAAATGAACCAAGAGGTGAATTGTATTGTCGAATAGGATTTTTGCCTTGCTTGTTAAGTTGTATTGCCAATCTGTAAGTTGAGAATTCTACCATAATAGATTTGGTCAAACGTTGTATCCGTGTTTTCTAAGCTCATGAATTGGAAGAAGACATTATGCACTCCGTCCTCGCCGGGTCTCCGGCTTTTTCTGCCGTGACCCGGCGATATCAGGGCTCTGAATCCCCAAAAACATCAGTTAATTACCCCTTATGTATGCAGGGGGTCTGAAAAAGGAGACCCAGGTATTCAGAAAAAACACAATCACATCCCCTTTTACATCCCCATCATTTTACTAACCCCAAAACACAGTCAAAATCAGCCCAAACCCTTGCCCATGGCTGCAAGAAATTTTTATGATATACACGTAGCTGTATATGATAGTACGAAAAGCGTAGTATCATAGATTTCCGTTTTGTCAAAACCAATATGCTATCAGACCTTTGTCCTAAAAACTATGAATATGACTCTATATCTGGATATTAAGATCCTTTTTTGACATGCACCCCATATTTGCTAACTTTGTTTTGATAAAAAAAATGCTATGACCTATATAATGATTGATACCAATGACAAGCAATCCAAAGCCTTTATGGCATATGTAAAAACACTGCCTTTTGCAAAAATACAAGAGGGAGTAAATGCTACTACAATAAAGGCTATGGAAGCTGCAAAGAAAGGTAAAACCACCAAACACAAAAATACCAAAGAGCTAATTTCATTCTTGAATAAATAGTCCGGTGTACACACTCATCACAACAAAGCAATTTGAAAGAGACTACAAATTGTGTAAGAAGCGAGGATTAAAAACGGAACTTATTCATCAGGTATTTGAAGTTCTTGCTGAAACCGGTAGCTTGCCTGCAAAATATAAACCACATAAATTGAGTGGCAATTATGCGGGGTTCTTAGAGTGTCATATTCAAAGTGACTGGTTACTGGTATGGGCAATAAATGAAGAAAAACACGAAATAACACTAACAAGAACTGGCTCGCACAGCGATTTATTTTAAGTGAAATTCTCTCTGCGACTTTTTATATTGATACCTGTTTCATTCCTTGTAGCCTTCAAAACATCTTGCCACGTTCTACTCACTTTGTGAAACTTAAAACAGCACACTTTACTCGACCAGCTTTGTGACTTTTGTGCCCTTTGTCTGCCTGCCGCTGATAGGTGGCTAATTTTTCAAACACGACTTTCTTTGCAACCTTAAAACTCGTTCCCTTTGCGTCTTCGCCCCTTGTGCCCTTTGCAGCTAATTCTTCGCACACGTTACTCAACCAGCTTTGTGACCCCCGTGCCCTTTGTGGTGAAACCTTTTTTACACTTCTTCAACCCCATCTGCAACCCGCGGTAAAACTACCCACAGGAAGAAAGTGCGCAACTTTTGCGCAAGAATCTGGCCCTGTTTTAGAAGAAAATAGATGATAATCAATCGGTTAGGAGAAAAATAAAAATACTGCAGCAAAGTGCGCAATAGTGCTGTGAGTGGGGTGGAGTAGTGCTTTTGGGTAAAATGACAATGTGTAGGGTTGGGACGTGTTTTGGCCATCAACATCCCTGAAATAGAAAAGCCCCTCAGTTCTACTGTCCGACAGCAACTTTTGGGGATTTCGTGCAGCAGTGCTGCATTATAATGTATATCAATTATTGTGCCAGATTTTCAGGGAGCACCTCGTTTTCTTCAGTTTCCGTGCTGGTAGCGTCCACTATGGGGTTTTCCTCCGTCGATTCCCGATCAGCATTCCACTCCACTATAAAGTTGTTGCGGCCGGTGCCTATAAGGATGCCCAGAAACTTCTGCTGTATCAGTTCGAGCATTGCCAGGAAAGTAAAAATAGCATGAATCCTGTTTTCGCAGGAGATAAACAGTATCTCGAAGGGTACACGTTTTTTCTCCTCCAGGTGGGCTATCAGGTAGGTTCGTTGCCCTTCCAGGCTATAGTTATATTTTACTACTACGTGTTGTGGTTTCTGGTTGCGTTCGTTGAGTCTTTTGATTACTTTTTCGTAAGCCTGCAGCAACTTGTACATGGTCACGGTCTGAATCTCTGTGCCCTCAGATGCAGACTCGCTGATGTTTTCCATCTCCTGCTTTATGTTGCCGCGTTTTTGCTGCATCTGCCGGTCGGCTTCCATCAGCGCCATCATTTCAGATGCCTCTTTGAATCGCTTGTACTCCAGTATCTTGTCTACCAACTCCTGTCGCGGGTCTATTTCATTGCCTTGAGCATCTACCTCTCTTCGCGGCAGCAACATACGCGCCTTTATGCGCATGAGTGTAGATATGAACAGTATAAACTCGCTGGCAAGCTCTATATTCAGGTTTTCCAGGGTGTGTATATAGCTCAGGAAATCGTTAGTGATACTAGTGATGGGTATGTTGTATATGTCGAGCTCGTCCCGCTCTATAAAGAAAAGGAGCAGGTCGAAAGGACCTTCAAACTGCGGTAGCTTTATCTGGTAACTTGCGGACATTCAGAAAAATAAAAAACTGAGTATACAAAACTCAAAAGTAGGTTTTTATACCGAACAAATAACTATAGAAATATAACCATACAGTGCATCAGTCACCCTACACAAAAAGCATAATCTAAACTAAAGATATACGCATTTATGTATTACAATGACACGCTATATTTTTTTTAAAACTTGTATCCTACGCCAAATGTAAACACCTGTTTCAGTTGCACCCAGCCCAGCCCGGCACCCGGCTCGTTTTTGGGTTGCTCCACACCTGCATCATCTATATATGTTCTGCTATAGGGTATGTTGTTATCATACATGATAGTAGCGCCTAATGTAATGTTTACATGGCGCGATACCTTCCACGAAAACAGGTTGTCGAACAGGACGTTAATATTGCCGGGATTGTCTTTTTTGATTACAGTACCGGTGCTGTCTTTGGTGTCCTTGGCAAGGTAGTTTGCATAAAGATCCACACGGGTTTTGTACACCATATTTTTGTTGATGTTGAACGTGTAACGACCTGAGAAATAAGCACCCAACTGAAATACAGAGGTTTTGCCATAGGGTACACCAAAAGCTCCTTCGGGAGACCGCAGGGTGTAAAAATCGTCAACTACAATCATACGGGCAGCTACCGGAGACAGGAAGAAGGTAACGTCACTTCCCTTGCGGTATTCAAGACCCAGAGCGGTAGTGAAGAATGCCGGCGACATAAAGTTGGATGTAGCTATGCTATCCCAGTTGGGTAGGGCATAATCATATCCTCTGGTAAACTGTGATTTGAAGTTGAAAAGACCGGTGAAGTAAAAGTTTTTAGAGGTATCTATCAGCTTACCATATTTCGAAGTAAAGTCGATACGGTCATCCGTCTTGCGGGGTACAAAACCAGATGAGTAGTTGTATGTAAGACCATAGGTCATATCCAGGCTGTTGCTCCATATATCGTGATGATTGAGGTAATCAAGTTTGCCGCTAAAAATGCCATTGACAAGCATAGAGCCCAGTTCACCACCAGCAGCCCAGTTGTGCAAAAAACCGCCATTAGCACCTATACTAAGTATGCCGCTGTGTGTCCATGCTACTGTGTCTTTGTTTGATGTTTCCAGCATTTTTTTTACTTCATCAACTTTGTTTACTTGCGCATTAGTCTGATGCAGGCAGATGAAAGATATAGCTGCTGATATAAGCGTTTTTTTCATTTTGTATTATTTATTATTAAGGATTGTTATTTCTGATAGACGGTGCAAAAGTAATATTGCACAGGAGAAATTCAATAGGTTTATCTGGGCTTATATTTTGATTGCTCTAAAATTTGAGCTGCCGGTAGCTGTAGTTGCATTAATTCTTTCAGGGTAGTTTTCGGGAATCGGCTCATATAGGTTTCAATAATTCTATATCCCATCCAGGTGCCTATGTTGCCGGGTGTAAGCTTTTCGGGAGTGTTCGCAGTTTCCAGTCCACGGGCAAAGGGGCCATCTGTCACATAGGGCATTATGTTCTGCGATTCTCTGTTGTACAACAGTTGATTCTGGATAAAGAAGTTATAAACGAAAGCTTCGTTTTTGTTGCACCAGTCCATTTGTTGCTGCCTGAAGCAAAAAAGAACAGAGTCTGGAGTGCCTGGGAGGATCTTGTGTAAGAAATATTGCTCTTTTCCTTTTTGTATCATCAACTCAAGTAGTGTTTTTTCCTGAGTGACCAGCGGGTAGTTACCTCTGTATAAAGAAAGGAAAACCGATGCAGGAATGTACGCTCTGCGAAAATGAGCCCTCATATAATCATGTACCCCAATGGCGCGGTAATGAGGATAATGGTCGCCCAGAAACATATCGAGGCCTATGCATAGGGTATTGGTATCTATGGGAAAAGAATGCCAGTTGCTGAGTCCCATGCTTAGATAGATGATTTTAGGTATAGGGGTTTCAGGGAAATAATATTTTAGAAATTTAAAACCATCTGTAAGCTGAGCATCAATATTTTTAGTATCCGGATAATGTTTTTGTATCGTGTCTGCAAGCTCTTTAAAGTCTTTAAATACAAGAAATGGTTTCAGGCCCTCACGAATTCCGGTTACTGTATCGTTGTAATTACCATTGATGCCATAAGCCATTATAGTATCGAGGAAGTAGTTGAGGAAGTCGGGATATTTCTGTGATAGTTGTTGCAGCCCCTCGCCTATGTGGTTTGTGTCTATGGCATACAGGTCTTTATCAAAGCGGTGGGTTTTAAGGTTGATTTTTATGGCAGATGTATCCGGCACATTTTCACTACTGTTATTACAACTATAGAGGAGGGTAATAGCCGGAAAAAGAAATAGTATCACTATTTTTTTTACAATTGAATCAATACTAAAGCCAGTCATTTTTTGCATATTTAGTGTATAGACCGCAAAAGTAATAAAGTAGCTGCTAGCACAGGACGATTGTTTATAAAAATGAATTTGATAGTTGTTTGTGAAATAGTGTGTTCAGTGTTTTTTAGCTAAAAGACAATAAAAAAAGGTGCCGCTCCTATAAGGATGCGACACACTTTTTTCTGATTCAACAACGGGTGTAATTTTAGCGATTTTTACATAAAACCAAGGGACAATAGGATGTTTTATGGTTCATAAATAATTCTCACAATAGTAGTGCTGCCATCTACTGCCGTATAACGGCACATATATACACCAGCTGCAATTCCGGGTGGTAATATCACAGTAGTTAACGGTATACTGATCTGATAATCTACCAATTGTTTGCCGTCGATCGTGAATACAGTGAAAGTTCCGTTTGAAGGAGCTTCTATAGTAAACACACCGGCAGTAGGGTTGGGGTATATTTTCAGGATAGCAGCAGTTTCAATTGTTGTATAATTGTTGTTGTCCGGCCGTGCAGGTACTACTGTTATGCCCTTTGTTCTAAAGCATCCGGTAGCAATTGTATAGGTGATGGTAGTAGCACCCAGAGAAATGCCGGATACTACTCCTGTACCTGCACCTACTGTGGCTATAGCAGCGTTATTGCTTGTCCAGGTGCCAACACCCATACTGCTAAGTGTAGTATTACCGCCTATTATTACTGTTGCTGAACCATTAATATTAAGTGGTAGTGGGTTAATATAGAATGTTGTTGCTTTGTAACAACCGGCAGATACCCTATAAGATATTGTAGTAGTACCTGCTGACACACCACTAACCAGACCCGTAGCTGCATTCACTGTTGCTATTGTAGTATTACTACTACTCCAGGTTCCATCCGGCGTAGTATTTGCAAGTGTAGTAGTGGTGCCATCACAAATCGCAAATGTGCCGGTTATGTTATTAACTGCAGCATTTACGGTAGCTACAATAGTAGCAATGCAAGTAGCGCTTGAAGAGTAAGTAATAGTTGCAGTACCCGTACTTATGCCGGTAAGTAAACCGTTGACTGCATGAGCGGTAACCACAGCAGTATTGCTGCTGCTCCAGGTGCCGCTGCCGCCTGGTCCTGCCAGCGTTGCATTCGTTTGCCCTACACATACAAGTCCGTCGCCGGATATTGCGCCTGCAGCGGCATTCACGGTTACTATTGCTGAACGGGAACAACCGCCTACTACATAACTGATGATAGATGTGCCGGTGCCTACACCGGTTACCAGACCTGTTGCCGCATTTATTGTTGCCTTTGTAACATCACTACTGCTCCATACCCCCCCTGTTGTGGCGGAAGACAATGCCGTAATGCTGCCGTTACACACTAGAAGTATACCGGTAATTGCTGCCGGAGTTGGTGACACTGTTAATACAGTGGTGCGCCTACAAGCACCAAGTGAATAGCTAATAATTGTAGTGCCTGCGCTGATGCCAGTAGCTACACCGGTAGTGGCATTGATAGTAGCTCTTGAAGTGAAATAGCTGGACCAGACACCACCGCTGGTTGCAGATGCTAAAGTTGTGGTACTGCCGATACATACTGAAGTAGTGCCGGTAATAGCATCGGGTGTCATATTTATTGTAACTACTCTGGTGTTTACACATCCTGTGCTCAACTGATAGCTGATAGTTGCGGTGCCGGCTGATATCCCTGTAACAGCACCGTTGGTGCCAATAGTAGCTACTGCAGGCGCGCTGCTGCTCCATGCGCCACCGGTAGATGTAGTTGAAAGCATTGTTGTAGCACCTTTGCATAATGTAGCAACACCAGTAATATTGTTTGGTAGTGCATTAACTGTAATTACCATTGTTTGGCTGCAGGCGCCACCTACTGTGTAGGTAATTCGTGCTGTACCTGCACTTACACCTGTTACAATGCCTGTGCCTGCACCAATAGTTGCTTTGCTTATGTTGTTACTAGACCATACCCCACCGGAAGTAATGTGGGTAAGCGTAGTGGTGCTGCCCACGCAAACACTAGCCGTGCCCGATATTGCGGCCAATGTACCCACTGTAACTGTTACAGTGCTGCTGCATCCGCCGGCAGTATAGGAAATGATTGCCGTACCGGTGGCGATACCGGTTGTTAATCCGGTTGTGCTGTTAACGGTTGCCTTAGTAATATCACTGCTGGACCAGATACCGCCTGTAGTAATAGTACTTAGCGTTGTGGTTGAGCCGATACACAGGGGAATGGCACCCGTTATTGCGGCAGGCGAGGGTGTGACATTTACTGTGCGGGTACGGTAGCAGGAGCCCTGTGTATAAGTTATTATAACAGTACCTGTACTTATACCAGTAACTATACCTGTAGCCGCTCCAACAGTTGCTTTTGATACATTGCTGCTGCTCCAGACCCCACCACTTGTTCCATTTGCTAAGGTAATTGTAGCACCATTACACACATTGTTCGCGCCAGTTATAGTGTCTAGTATGTTTACTGTAGCTACAATAACAGCGTAGCAGCCTGGAGTTGTGGTATAGGAGATGTTGGCATTTCCGACTCCAACTCCGGTTAGAAGACCCGTTGTGGCATTTATGTTTGCAATGCTGACATTACTGCTACTCCATGTGCCTCCTGATACCGGGCTGACAAGTGTGGAGTTGGTACCCCCTACACAAACAGAAGGGGCGCCCGTGATGCTGCCTATTGCTGCATTCACTGTAACGATTGCAGTAGCGAAGCAGCCATTCGGACCAGTATAGGTAATGCTTGTCGTTCCGGTGCTGATGCCAGTAGCAATACCCGTAGCCGAGCCAATTGTAGCAACTGAAGCTGTAGTGCTTACCCAGGTGCCACTAAAAGTGGATGAGTAGAGTGCCAATGAGTTGCCCTGACAAATTTCCAAAGAACCTGTTATGGCACCTGGTAAAGGATTGACAGTAACGACACTTATTGCATGGCAATCAGAACCTAAAGTGTAGGATATCAGTGACACCCCCGGAGCTATTGCTGTCAATGTGCCGTTACCTGAGTTGATTGTTGCGTGCCATGGGGACCCACTACTCCAGATGCCACCTTCGATAGAATGGGATAGAACCGTTGTTAGTCCGTTGCAGGCCACAAGACTACCTGTGATAGCAGGAATAGTGTTGCTGACTGTTACGTTCTTAGTATAGAAGGTGGTACCTAAAGTGTAGGAAATAGTAGCTGGACCAAAGTTCATGCCTGAAGCTACCCCTGTGGCAGCGTTAATGCCGATAACGGCAGGGTTGCTGCTGCTCCATGTGCCACCAGGTAACGGTGGCAAATAGGTGGTCGTAGAATTGACACAAAGCTGAGAAGATCCGCTAATGACAGACGAAGCAGTGTTAACGGTCATAGTTTTTGTGGCATAGTCTGTACCACAAGCATTGGTATAGGTATAAGATATTAGTACTGTGCCTCCTGAAATACCGGTAACAATACCAGTCGCGGAACCTACAGTTGCATTGGCGTTTCCAGAACTCCATGTGCCGCCCGGCTGAGTAGATGATAGTGCTGTAGCAGCGCCGATAGATACAAGGTCTTCTCCTGATATTATTCCGGCATCTGGTGTTACATCTACCGATACAATGGTTGTTGCCGTATTGGTACATCCGTTTCCGTCTGTACCTGTAACAGTATAGGTAACAGTGGTTGTGGGTGATGCCAATACACTGCTGCCTGTAGTAGCAGTCAGTGATGCTCCCGGTGCCCAGGTATATGTTGCGCCGCCTGTTGCGCTCAGTGTGGTAGATGCGCCGGTGCATATAACCACCCCGCTACCTGCATTGATGGTGGGTAGTGCATTTACAGACACTTGTTTACTTGCAGCGTTGTTACATCCATTAGCATCAGTACCTGTTACTGTATAGGTCACCGTGGTTGTTGGCGACGCGGTTATGCTGCTGCCTGTTGTTGCAGACAAGGCGGTATTTGGTGACCAGGTGTAGCTAGTGCCGCCTGTGGCTGAAAGTGTGGTGCCGGTACCCTGGCATATTGCTACATCTGATCCTGCACTGATTGTGGGAAGTGCATTCACAGTGACTGTTTTTGTAGCTGTACTATTACATCCTCCGGCAATAGTTCCTGTTACCGTATAGGTAGTAGTTGTTGTTGGGTTGGCAGTTACCGATGCTCCGGTAGTTGCTGATAGACCCGCTGCCGGAGTCCATGTATAGGTCGTTCCACCTGTGGCAGTCAAAACGGTAGATGTGCCCAGACATATCGCTTCGTCTGTTCCTGCGCTGATGGTTGGTGACGCATTTACACTAACTGTAGTTGTAGCAGTATTTACGCAGCCGTTAGCATCGGTGCCACTGACCGTATAGGTGGTGGCGATTGTAGGTGTAGCCACAACACTGCTGCCTGTTGTGGCAGAGAGTGATGTGCCGGGAGACCATAGATACGTATCTCCGCCTGTAGCGTTTAATGTTGTTGAAGCGCCATTACATATAGCTACTCCTGCTCCTGCACCGATAGTGGGCAGCGGATTTACCGAAACTGTCTGAGTAGCAGTGCCCACGCAGCCGTTAGAGCCAGTTACCGTATAGGTAACTGTGGTTGTGGGCGAAGCTGTTACGCTGGCTCCTGTTGTTGCTGACAAAGCTGTGTTTGGAGCCCAAGTATAAGTTGTTCCTCCCGATGCTGTAAGTGCAGTGGAAGCCCCCCTGCATATTGTGGCATCTGCTCCTGCAACTATTGTAGGTGAGGCATTTACGGTTACCGTTTTCGTAGCGGTGTTTACACAGCCATTGGCATTAGTGCCTGATAC
>JAIOYR010000047.1 GCA_021740995.1 Taibaiella sp. | reverse complement strand
GGGTGTACTGGATCGTGGTACTGCATGGTTGGATACAGGCACATTCGATTCGTTAATAGAAGCCGGAGAGTTCATAGAAGTTATCGAAAAACGTCAGGGTCTCAAAATTGGCTGCATCGAAGAAATCGCTTATCGCAATGGATGGATAAACGATGAACAAATGGAAAAACTAGCTTCACTCTATTTTAAAAGTGGGTATGGCGTATACCTTAAAAAGCTGATAGGCAACTTATAATACAAGTTCAGCATAAGTAATTATTCATAGGCTTCAGGTTCGCTATAAATTATCCATAGCCAGCCTGAAGCCTATGTTCCATTGGCGTACTTTAGGTGCATATCTGCTACGATATACAGACCGGCATACCACGTCGTCATCGTAGTAAGAACCGCCTCTCAACACTTTCTTATCGCCTGTAGCCGGGCCTTTGGGGTCTGTTGCATCAATTGTGCTTTTGTAATAATCTGCATCATACCAGTCAGAGCACCACTCCAGCACATTGCCGGCCATATCATAAATACCAAGCTCATTTGGTTCTTTTTGCCCTATCGGGTGTGTTGCTCCCTTCTTTCTGCCATACCAGGCTACAGTACTCAATTTGTTGCTGCCCGGATAGGTATAATTGCTGGAATAATTGCCGCCCCGGGCTGCAAACTCCCACTCCAGTTCTGTAGGTAGGCGATAGTTTTTGCCGGGATACTTAGCATTGAGTCTCTTAATAAACTCCTGCACATCGTCATAATTTACCTTTACTATCGGGCAATCATCACAATCTTTATTTACATAGTCTGTGCCATTATAGGACGGAGGTAAAATGCCGAAAATACTACGCCATTGCCCCTGTGTAATTTCATATTTACTTATAGAAAAACTGGTAATATTTATTCTGTGTTCGGGCTTTTCATTAGCAAACTCTTCGCTGTTGTATTTACGGTCATCACAACCTCTGAAAAAAGTACCACCTTTCACATAAACCATTTGAATATTAATAGGTTTTTGGCAAAATGCAACATAACCGCAAAAAATAGCAGATGCTAGTATGAATATTTTTTTCATAATTCTATAAATAAACCGATAAAGATTACAACAATAATATCATGCGAATATAATAAAATAGACAGAGGATGTTGTAGCGTATTTGCTAAACTTTTATAAAATGAAAAATGAAAGCACATTTTATTAAACGTTATACCAATGCGACACTAACTGAAAAGCTTACCTATAAAGATTTGGCAAAAAGGGGACTTCTCAAATCACACATCCGGACTATCTACTCTTTCTATTTTAATAACACCATCCAAAGCACCCAACCGATTACAGAATACATTCAGCTCTTCGCGGTCGTGCACAAAAACCATAATAACACCATAAAACATGCCATCCTTAGAATCTATACTTAGTGAGCGCATATTGAGTTTCAATTCCCCTGATATGATGTTTGTAATTTTTTGAATTACCCCCACATCGTCGAGCCCGGTAATGCGGACACCTGTAAGGAAAGAAATCTCTTTGTTCTTAGCCCATTTGGTTTTCACAATTCTATGTCCATAATTTGCCAGCAATTTGGCAGCATTAGGACAATCAGCACGATGAATTTTGAGCCCCTCCCCGGATGTTACAAACCCAAAAACATCATCACCAGGTATTGGCTGGCAGCACTGAGCCAGTTTGTATAAAACCTTATCTGACCGCTCTCCAAATATGATTAGTTCTGCCCCCTTGCCATGTTTTTGCTTCAGACTATCTTCATCGGCTATCTGGCGTGTGTCGTTCTTTACCTCTCTGGACGGATGGTGCAGTTTATCTCCATATACAGAAAAGCTATTCAATTCTGACAAATCAATACTGCCTACGGCAATACCATAGTACAAGTCGAGTACTGAAGATTTTTTGAAATAATTCACCAGCTCGTTTACATTGTGCTGAGACGGTGATGTATTCATGCTTTCCAGTTTGCGCTTCAGCAATACTCGTCCATCCTCTGCCGTCTTGCGCTTGTCTTCTTTCAGGTAATTTTTAACGCTCGATTTCGCCTTGGCAGTTACTAAAAACTGCAACCAGTCTTCTGACGGATGCTGCTTGGAAGAGGTTATAACCTCCACCTGATCGCCACTATTTATTTTATGGCTCAGTGGCACTAATCTGTGATTGACTTTGGCACCTATACAATGTGCGCCAAGGTGGGTATGAATATCAAAAGCGAAATCTAGTGCTGTTGCGCCCTTGGGCAATACCCGCATGTCGCCTTTCGGCGTATACACATAGATTTCCTCGGTAAATAAATCGAGTTTAAAATCCTGTATAAAATCTATGGTATCGGTGTTTGGATTAGCAAGCACCTCCCGCAAATGCTCCAGAAAACTATCTAGTTTGCTCTCGTGAGCAGAGGGTGTCCCTTCTTTATACTTCCAGTGTGCTGCCAATCCCTTTTCGGCTATCTCATTCATTCTTGCACTACGTATCTGCACCTCTACCCACCTGCCACCTGGCCCCATCACGGTAGTATGCAGCGCCTCATAACCATTGCCCTTGGGCACACTTACCCAGTCGCGCAGGCGCTCCGGGTTGGGATGATAAAAATTGGTAATGATAGAATATACTTTCCAGCAATCTGCTCTTTCGTTTTCAGGCGGCGACTGCAGTATGACCCTGATTGCAAAAATGTCATAAACCTCTTCGAAAGTAACATGCTTATTGCGCATTTTATTCCAGATAGAATGAATCGCCTTTGGTCTGCCATATATCTCAAAATTAAAACCATTGGCGGTCAGTTCTTCCTTTATAGGCTTTATAAACTCATTGATATACCGGCTGCGCTCACGTTGTGTTTCCTTCAACCCTCGGGTAATGTCTGCGTAAATATCGGGTTGTGTAAACTTCAGGGCAAGATCTTCCATTTCAGACTTTATCTCATACAAACCCAATCTGTGTGCCAGGGGCGAATAGATATAAGTAGTTTCAGAAGAAATTTTCAACTGCTTCTCTCGATTCATGCTATCCAGCGTACGCATATTATGCAACCTGTCAGCAAGTTTTATAAGTATTACACGAGGATCTTCAGCAAGCGTAAGTAATATCTTTCTGAAATTTTCGGCTTGTATTGTTGTATCTCCTTTGAGGTCTACAACATTGCTTATTTTGGTAAGACCGTTTATAATCTTGGCTACATTGGCATTAAACTCCCGCTCTATGTCCTCCAGTGTTATTTCTGTATCTTCAACAGTATCGTGCAGCAGGGCACAAATAGCCGATGTTACCCCCAAGCCAATTTCTTCTACAGCAATCCTTGCTACCGCCAAAGGATGAAGGATGTAGGGCTCCCCAGACTTGCGCCGCGTAGTCTTGTGTGCTTCTACAGACATCTCGAAAGCATGGCGCAGCAGACTTTTATCCCCCTTTTTCAGGTTCAGCTTCAGCGCGCGAAGCAACGCCCTATACTCTCTTAAGATAAGTTTTTTTTCCTCCTCTTCTGTTTTATCGTATACTCCTAATACTTTGAATTCTTTCGTGTCCATATAATGATACTGTAAACACTAATTTACGAACAAACGGTGTTACAATAACTATTTGCCTATAAGAATATTTACGGGACACCAGGGATTGATAAAACACTGTCAATTATATACCCTAACGGCCAGTCGGCTATACTATGATATATGAGGCTGGAATATGATTGCCAATTCCATATCAATAAAAAACTGTGCTTCTCAACCAGGTTGCGAAGCACAGTCAATTATAAACTATCAGACACTTTTACCGGTTATGAACTACAGGTTACACAACCATCCTCCATTGTGCAGGTAGGACCGGTGAAGTCAGTAGTAATTTCATCCAGATCATCGCTCACTGCCTTAGTCTCGTTCGATGGTATTACAGGCTCTATATCATGATTGCCTTGCTTCTCCACCGTAAACTGTACTGCCTGCGCCGCAGCCTGTGTACGCAGATAATACATCCCTGTTTTCAGTCCCTTCTTCCACGCGTAAAAATGCATAGAGGTGAGCTTGGACATCGTAGGGCTGTCGACAAAAAGATTGAGCGACTGAGACTGGCAGATATATGCACCACGGTCTGCAGCCATATCAATAAGGTTACGCTGCTTTATTTCCCATACTGTTTTGTACAGTTCTTTTATATGAGCAGGTATCTCGTCTATATGTTGTATAGAGCCGTTGGCTGTGATAATACTGTTCTTGATGGTATTGTTCCACAAGCCAAGCTCGGCAAGGTCTTTCAGCAAGTGTTTGTTTACTATTATAAACTCACCACTCAATACCCTGCGTGTATAAATATTAGAAGTGTAAGGCTCAAAACACTCATTGTTGCCCAGTATCTGCGATGTAGAGGCAGTAGGCATAGGCGCTACCAGCAATGAGTTGCGCACCCCATATTCTATAACCTCAGCACGCAATGATTCCCAATCGTAGCGGTCTGATGGCTGCACATTCCAGAGGTCGAACTGGAACTGCCCCTTTGACAATGGAGATCCTGGGAAAGTCTCATAGTACCCCTGCTCTTTTGCAAGGTCTTTACTTGCCGTCATGGCAGCAAAGTAGATAGTTTCAAAAATGTTTTTGTTGAGCAACTTTGCCATGTCATTTTCAAACGGCAGGCGCATTAGTATAAACACATCTGCCAGCCCCTGCACACCCAGCCCAATCGGGCGATGGCGCATGTTCGAATTGCGTGCTTCTTCTACCGGATAGTAGTTATTATCTATAATCCTGTTTAGATTGTGCGTGATATGATAGGTAACATCGTATAACTTCTCAAAATTGAACTTACCATCCAGTACAAACCTCGGCAATGCGATAGATGCAAGATTACATACAGCAACCTCATCAGGGCTGGTATACTCTATAATCTCTGTACACAGGTTACTGCTCTTTATGGTACCCAGATTCTGCTGGTTGCTCTTGCTGTTGGCAGCGTCTTTGTAGAGCAGGTATGGTGTGCCGGTCTCTATCTGCGCTTCCAATATAGCAAACCATAACTCCTGTGCTTTAATTGTCTTTCTTGCACGGCCTTCAGCCTCATAACGGGTGTAGAGTTCTTCAAACGCTGCACCATGGCAATCTGACAGTCCTGGCGCCTCGTTAGGGCAAAACAGACTCCATGTAGTGTTTTCTTCTACACGCTTCATAAACAGGTCGGGTATCCATAAAGCATTGAACAAGTCTCTTGCTCTGTTTTCTTCCTTACCATGATTTTTGCGGATGTCGAGAAAATCAAAAACATCGGCATGCCACGGCTCCAGATAAATAGCGAAAGCACCTTTGCGCTTACCACCACCCTGATCTACATAACGGGCGGTATCGTTGAACACCCTTAGCATAGGTATCAGACCATTGCTGGTACCATTAGTCCCACCTATGTAGCTGCCGGTAGCACGCACATTGTGAATAGCCAGACCAATGCCGCCTGCACTTTGCGAGATCTTCGCAGTCTGCTTCAGCGTATCATATATACCATCTATGCTATCATCCTTCATGGTAAGCAGGAAGCACGATGACATCTGCGGCTTGGGAGTACCAGCATTAAACAATGTGGGTGTAGCATGAGTGAACCAACGCTCACTCATCAGATTGTAAGTTTCCAGTGCACTGGTTATGTCTTCTTTGTGTATTCCTATTGCCACACGCATATACATATGCTGCGGACGCTCCACTACCTTGCCATTCAGGCGCAGCAGGTAAGATTTTTCCAGGGTCTTGAACCCGAAATAATCAAAGCCGAAATCGCGGTCATAGATAATGGAGCTATCCAGCAATTCTGCATTTGCCTCTATAATCTCCATCACATCATCTGCCAGTAGCGGCATTTTGCGGCCATTGGTTGCATCGCTGCAATTGTAAAGTTGCCTCATCGTTTCTGAAAACGATTTGGTAGTGTTCTTGTGCAGGTTACTGATAGCAATGCGGCTTGCCAGCAATGCATAATCGGGATGCTTGATGGTAAGTGATGCAGCAGTTTCTGCCGCCAGGTTGTCCAGCTCTGAAGTAGATACACCATCGTATATGCCTTCAATTACCTTTTTGGCAACGTCTATTATATTCACAGCCCTGTTCAGGCTATACGACAACTTCTCTATGCGTGCGGTTATCTTGTCAAACTTTACGCTTTCTTTCTTGCCGTTTCTTTTTATTACATACATATCGTTGGGAATTTGGAATTTGGAATTTTCGTTTTGGAATTTTAAAAATCTTCATCGAGTGAGAAACTCTGCGACGCAGAGCCCGCTATCACACCCGCCTTCTGATAATCTCCTACCCTCTTTTCAAAAAAGTTGGTCTTGCCCTGTAGCGATATCATCTCCATAAAGTCGAAAGGATTTGTGGCATTATATACCTTGGCATATCCCAGCTCGTCTAGCCACCGGTCTGCTACAAACTCTATATATTGTTGCATCAGTTTGGCATTCATACCTATCAGGTCTACAGGTATAGCCTGTGTTACAAACTCTTTTTCTATAGTTACCGCCTCGCAGATAATGTCGTATACCTGCTGCTGCGATAGCTTGTTTTGCAACATGCTATAGAGCAAGCATGCAAACTCACAGTGCATTCCCTCATCGCGGCTTATGAGCTCATTACTGAAAGTAAGCCCGGGCATCAATCCTCTTTTCTTGAGCCAGAAAATTGAGCAAAAACTACCACTGAAGAAAATACCCTCAACGGCTGCAAACGCCACCAGCCTTTCGGCAAACGTGCCATTCTTTATCCACCTCAGCGCCCATTCAGCTTTCCTTGTTACACCGGGTACTGTTTCTATAGCGTGAAACAGACGGTGCTTTTCCTTAGGGTCTTTGATATAAGTATCTATGAGTAGTGCATAGGTCTCAGAATGTATGTTCTCCATCATTATCTGGAAACCATAAAAACACCTTGCCTCAGGCAGTTGCACCTCACTCATGAAATTCACTGCAAGGTTTTCGTTTACTATACCATCGCTGGCAGCAAAAAAGGCAAGCACATGAGAAATAAAATGACGCTCTCCATCATTGAGTTTATCCCAATGTTTCTGGTCATCGCCCAGGTCTATTTCCTCTGCGGTCCAGAAACTTGCCTCATGCTTTTTGTACATATCCCATATACGGGGATAGTTGATAGGCAATATGACAAATCGGTCCTTATTTTCTCTCAATAGTAATTCTTCCTGCATAGTAAAAAATTTAAAAACTTCTTCGGAATACGAGACTAAGACAGGGGCTACTGTTACAAAAACTCCATCACCATCACTTTTCCACCGAAAGTATAGTTCATCTCCAACCGGGCAGGTATTCTGGCTTTCCTGATTTTCAGAGGCCTTCCCATTAGCCGTGGCTAACAGTGGCGCGGGGATCTCCGAAAACTTGAATGTATCGCTACATCAGGATTACAGCTACGGGGATAGCACCGGACTCTTGAAAACCGGTTTCCCTTTTAATCTGTGCAGACAACAATCTGCTTTTAAGAACCCGATATGAACAAATGTAGAGAGATAAACCAAAGCAATTTTAAAATGATTTGCACACCATGTGGAAAACATTGGCTTAACTAAATGGTAATATTTTCTTGTGATTACAGAGTGCCGTATGGAGGAAATTAGATTGTTAATAGCGGGTGTAAAAAGAAAAATCCACACTTATTCATTCGGTCACGAATCCGTTCTATTTGTCAATAATCATAAAAACTTGAATTCAATGAAGCGATTTCCGATAATAACAATACTTTTGGTGAAAGCATAGAATATGGATTCGATATCATCTACAGCCATAAGAAGACTGATGGTTTTGTTTCTGGTATGTACCGGTTTGTATTTTGCAAAAAACTTTCTGATGCCTATGGCAATAGGCGGAGTTATAGCCACTCTTTTTTTGCCATTCTGCAGGTGGATGGAACATAAAAAAGTCCCGCGGGTTATCGCTCCCCTGATCTGCATGTTCGTATTACTTCTTGTAATAGCGGGCATTACCGCTCTTGTGGGTTGGCAGATATCTGAACTAAACAAAGACCTTGATTTGCTTAAACAAAGAACCATTCAGGCTTTAATCAGTATTCAGGAGTTTTTGTTATTTCGTTTCGGCATTTCTGTAGAAAAACAAACACAAATAATAGGCGAACAACAACCATTTGTAACAGAGGCAATAAAGAGTATCGCCGGATCTGTTACAAATATTGTCACTTACTCCGTTTTGATACTCATGTACCTTGTTTTCTTCCTCTATTACCGAAGCCACATGAAACAATTCCTTCTAAAACTGGCACCTCAAAACCGGAAAGAAGAAATGAATACAGTGATCAATAGTGTAGCACGGGTGTCTCAGCAATATCTGCTCGGCTTGTCGAAAATGATTGTATGCCTGTGGGTAATGTATGGCATTGGATTTTCGATAATTGGCGTTGAAAACGCTTTTTTCTTTGCTATACTGTGCGGACTGCTGGAAATAGTACCATTTATCGGAAACATTACAGGCACTATCATCACTTTTCTTGTAGCGGCGGTGCAGGGTGCCAGTCCTGCAATGCTTGCAGGAATCGTGGTTACATACGGATTGATTCAATTTATACAGGGCTGGGTATTGGAACCACTGATCGTAGGCTCGCAAGTCAAAATCAATCCTCTGTTTACTATTATTGCACTGATTATAGGAGAAGCACTCTGGGGAATACCGGGTATATTCCTCGCAATACCACTTATTGCCATGTTCAAAATCATCTGCGACAATGTGGAATCACTAAAGCCTTATGGCTTCCTGATAGGTGAAACTACTACTAAGAAGAACAGATTACGATTTTTTAGCAAATGGCAAAACGATTGATCTTTCCTTTCCAGTCGATTATACATTAATACAAAATTAATGCAACTACACCTTGCTAAACCTTACCACTAAAACATAATTGCGACAGTAATGCAATCTATTGGCAGGTTTTTTCGTTATTTGCAGCACAATTAGTTTGTGGCTCAAAAATTGATAGAAACATACAGGCACACGATCTATTTTTCGGCCACCACAATGCCAGGCTGGCATCCAAGCTTCTATGAAAGTATCTGTAATTATTGTCAATTATAATGTAAAGTACTTCCTGGAAGTATGCCTGCACTCTGTGTTGCGGGCTGCCGGTGTACTGCCGGTGGAGGTAATAGTTGTAGACAATAATTCATCTGACGACAGTTGTGCAATGGTTAGGGAACGGTTTCCCCAGGTGCAACTGGTTGGGAATACCGACAACAAAGGCTTTTCAAAAGCTAACAATCAAGCGGTATCTATTGCCAGGGGCGAGTATATACTCTTTCTGAATCCGGACACGGTAATGCCCGAAGACTTTCTGCAACGCACAGTAGCATACATGGACACTCATCCCGATGCAGGAGCGCTGGGTCCGCGTATTATCGATGGCAAAGGTCAGTTTGCACCAGACTCCAAAAAGTCATTCCCGTCGCTGTCGGTTGCAATATTCAAGACCACCGGT
This sequence comes from Taibaiella sp., assembly GCA_021740995.1. Lineage (GTDB taxonomy): Bacteria > Bacteroidota > Bacteroidia > Chitinophagales > Chitinophagaceae > Nemorincola. The sequence continues at coordinate 21,139 of JAIOYR010000047.1, read as the reverse complement.
ATCAATAAGTTGTTCGCCAAATCACCGTATATCAACAAATACTATGCTGTGCATATATCAGAGCGTGAAACTGCAGAGGTAGATGTATTGTCAGGCTGCTGCATGTTGGTGCGTAGCAAAGCAATGACAGTTGCCGGCGGGCCGTTTGATGAGGATTATTTTATGTATTGCGAGGATGTAGACCTTTCATACCGCATTCAGAAAGCCGGTTATAAAAACATCTATTTCCCAGAGGTAGACCTAATTCACTACAAAGGAGAGAGTACCCGAAAGATGACACTGTCTTATGTTCGGATATTCAATGAAGCGCTAGTTACGTTCGTAAAAAAACACTACACTAAGCAACAAGCGGGTTTGTTCATTATGTTTATCAATGCTGGAATAGTGTTACGAGCCATATTAGGAACAATGAAGCGTGCTATGAAAATTCTGCACATGCCCCTGTTCGACGCATTGATATTGCTGGTTACACTTTGGGGCATTAAGGAGTTCTGGGTTACAGAGGTAAAAAATATTGCCCCGATACAAGCCGCTGTAGTATATGCTACTTTTCCTGCTTATATTGCATTGTGGTTGTTATCTTTATATTTTAATGGTGCTTACGATCAGCCTTATCGGGCACTGAAGGTCACCAGAGGCATGATATTCGGCACTATTATTATATTGGCATACTATGGTTTGCTGCCTCCTGAATACCGGTATTCCAGGGCTATCATCATTTTTACAGGTTTTGCAGGTACGGTTATTTTGTTGGGTTTGCACGAGCTACTCTACCGCATGGGTATACTTCGCTATATACCCTACGATACCTTGCCGCGCAAGGCGGTAATAGTTGCTGATGAAAGTGCATACAAGCAGACGGCCGATGTACTTCGTCAGGTAAATTATGCGCCCGAATTATCAGGACGTATAAGCCCTGGAAAGGGTAAGCATGGGGCGCTGGCATCGCTTTCAGAGATGAAACAATTACTCTATGTTACCAATATAAATGAAGTTATTTTCTGTATCAACGGGCTTACTTATACCGACGTTTTCAGGCAAATGCAGTTGTGCGGCAGAGATTATGAGTATAAAATTCACCTTCCCGGCGGACAAAGCTTTGTGGGCAGTAACTCCAGTGCTACATCGGGAGATCTTTATACCATAGACCGCCGCTTCAACCTCTCTGACTTTGCACAACTGCGCAATAAGCGCATGGTAGATATTGCTTCGTCTATTATATTCTTAATCCTGTTTCCGGCAATGCTATTTCTGGTCAGGAAACCGGTTACTTTTCTCTTAAGATGTTTTCAGGTATTATTTGGCAGAAAAACCTGGATAGGATATGCCCCCCTTCCATCTGCTACCCTACTGCCCCGTATACGCACAGGCATCATGTACCCATGTAATATCTTGCCCGACTATGAGCCCACAGACGAGGTAAAGGCAAATATTAATATGGTATATGCACAACAATACACTCCGGGAACAGATGCAAATCTACTGTTTAAGAACTTCAGACATCTGGGAAATTGATTGAAGCATTAGCCGGTATTTGCTTAGTTTTTTTAGCGTTATGATCATTTATGGGGTACAAAATTTTGAATTCTAACAATGCCTTGCTAACTTCAACCCTAAATACAAAAACATTCATGAAAATGCGCGGTTCTGTCTTACTGTTATTAGCTGTTGCAGGCATTGTGGGAATGAGTTCCTGCGTGAAGAAATACACCTGTCAGTGCTCAATAGTATATAGCGGCGCACCAGGCTTGCCCGATAGTACCACAAATGAGTACGATATTAATGACACTAAAAAAGCTGCAGAATCCCTTTGCGAAGACGCCTCTTTCGAGAAGATAGAAAATGGGATTAAGATAGTAGAAACCTGCAAGTTGTATTAAAACACACCTTCTCTTTACTGAAAGTCGGTACTATATTGATTTGTCGTCAGTTTCCGACGCGTATGCTTGTAAGTACTTATGCCATTTAACACATGAGTAGTTTACCTTTCAATTACAAATACAATCGACTAGCAGCAATACAATCATTAAGAGCAAAATAGTACGTAATGAGATGCGATTTATCTCATTACGTACATCTAAATATTGAGCTTACAATAGGTATTGAATATTTGATATATCAGCGTACTTCACCTTTATAAGTCTATTCCCGAATTACCCCATCTTCTCTTCCAGTTCCATTATCACCTCAAACACCTTGTCATACTCCTTATTAAGATCCTGCAATTTTGCAGTTTGTCTTCTATAGGCTTCATCCACTTTGGGGAACTCGTTCCGGTCTGAGTAGAATGCAGGATCTGCCAGTTTGCTTTCCAGAGTTGCTACTTCGGACTTTATTTTATTTATCTCTTCCTCCAGTTTCTGCAGTTGTTTCTGTTGTTTCTGCAGGTCTCGTTTCAGATTGTTTAGTTGCTCATTGTTTACGACTGGCTTTGGTGCGGCTTTTTCTTCTTTTTTTACAGGAGCGGCTTTTACTGCACCCTGTGTCTGCTCACGTTTCAGTTTGTCTTTGTGCCATACATCCCACTCATCATAGCTGCCATTAAATTCTTTAATTTCACCATCTTCAATGTTCCAGATCTTATTGGCAGTCTTACTGATAAAGTAACGGTCGTGCGATACTATAATCAGCGTACCCTTGTATTTGTTCAGTGCCTCTATCAGCATCTCCACACTCTGCATATCCAGGTGGTTGGTAGGCTCATCCAGCAGCAGAAAGTTGCCCTTGGCAGCTATCACCTTCGACAGGGCTACACGTGCCTTTTCTCCACCCGACAATACCTTTATTCTCTTAAACACATCATCGCCGCTGAACAGGAAGCAGCCCAGCAATTGCCTTAGTTCCAGTTCTGTTTTGCCGCTACCGCAACGTTTTAGTTCTTCCAGCACTTCCAGTTCCACATTCAGTGCTTCCAGCTGGTGCTGGGCATAGAAGCTTTCCTCTACATTATGCCCCCATTTGCGCTCACCTTCTATTGACTCCTGGCCGGTGATAATGCGCAGCAAGGTCGACTTACCCTTACCGTTGGCACCTATTAGTGCAATCTTATCGCCCCTTATTATTTCTGCACTGGCGTTGTTCAGGATAGTCAGGTCGCCATAACGTTTAGATACTTTGTTGAGCGTACAGATGATTTTACCCGGTTGTGTCGCCACATCAAAATTGATATTCATTACCGGCACAGACCCATCAGGCGCCTCTATCACATCCAGCTTGTCCAGGCGCTTTATAGCACTCTGTGCCGCGGCCGCCTTTGTAGCCTTGGCTCTAAATCGTTCTATAAACCGCTCCTGTTGTTTTATATACTCCTGCTGATTTTCAAATGCACGTTGCTGCAGGTCCATTCGCTCCAGTTTTTCTTTCTGGAAGAAGGTATAGTTGCCTGTATACTGGTGCAGGTCGCGCTGCCATACTTCTACTATTTTGGTCACCATACGGTCCAGGAAGTACCTGTCATGTGATACAATAACCACACTACCCGGATAGCTAATCAAATATCGCTCCAGCCATTCTATCGACGGAAGGTCAAGGTGGTTGGTAGGCTCATCCAGCAGCAGCAGCTCTGGCTGTTGCAGCATCATTTTGGCAAGCAACACACGCATACGCCATCCCCCGCTAAACTGGTCGTAGGGGCGTTGCAGGTCGGCCGTAGAGAAACCCAATCCTTCAAGTACCTCTGCGGTACGGTGTTCCATTTCGTAACCACCTGCCACTTCAAAATCATGTAAGGCATGGCTGTAGTCATCCAGCAGGTCAGCATCATCAGGGCTCGTTTCCAGCTCTTTGATGATTTTTTCCATTTTCTGCTCTACCTCATGCGCCTTTTCAAACGCCTGCATACCTACTTTGAGAATAGAAGCATTGGTAGAAAAACTCAATAAATCCTGATTAAAGAACCCCAGGCTTACGTCCTTTGGCTTGTTTATTACACCACTGTCTATAGTGTAGGCTCCGGTCATCAGGCGCAGCAATGTACTTTTGCCGGCACCGTTGCTGCCTACCAAACCTATTCGTTCGCCTGTACCTATCTGCCAGCTTGCATCTTCTAAGATTGCCCTTGCCCCGAATGAAAATGTAATATTTTGTAATGAAATCAACATAAGGCTGCAAAATTACAGGTGTAAAGTGGATAAAACTAAAGTATTGACAGGAAAGTCCTAAACCTGAAGTAAATCGACACGATTTTAATAGACTTTCATTATTCCGAAACACGCTACATCGTAATTTAGCCGCCAATGCTACAATTGTTTTGTTATTTTGTATGATGATTCCAGTAGACGAAATAAGTAAGCTATTTCCCGATTTTGAACCCACCCTTGTCAAAGATATGGCCGCAACCTGCTCTCTTCGCAATTTCCAGGATGGTGATATCCTTATGAAAACGGGCAATTTCATAAGATATACTATGGTCATTATCAGCGGACTGGTAAAAGTATTGAGAGAAGACGACGAAGGAAATGAGTACTTCATGTACTACATAGAGCCGGGGCAGGCATGCGCTCTGTCTATGACCTGCGCAAATAAACAAAACATGAGCGAAATAACCGCCAGAGCCGTGGGAGATGTAGAGCTGATATCTGTGCCACTGGAAAAGATGGACGTGTGGATGATGCAATACAAAAGTTGGTATCAGTTTGTACTGGGCACCTATCGCAAGCGATTTGAGGAAATGCTGACAACACTGGATCATGTTGCTTTCAGAAATATGGATGAAAGACTGGCGTTTTACCTGAAGGAAAACAGCAGAAAACTTAAGACCAAAATTATCCCCTTCACTCATGCCGAAATAGCCGGCGAACTCAACTCTTCAAGAGAGGTGATATCAAGACTCATGAAAAAAATGGCAGACAGAGGCATGATTAAGATGAACAGGAACGAAATAGAAATTGTGAATCTCGACAATTTTTAAATCGCGTGTGATAATTATCACACAGAGTTCTTCATAATAAACCCAATTTTGCAGCATGGAAGCACTTGGCTACATGGCTGCAATTCTAATTGGCATTTCTCTTGGGCTTATTGGGGGGGGCGGGTCTATACTTACTGTGCCTGTTCTTGTTTATCTTTTTGGGGTAGACGTAACCCTGGCTACATCCTATTCCTTATTTCTTGTGGGTGCTACCAGCCTGGTGGGTGCCTATAAAAATTACACAAAAGGGTTTGTAGACATCAAAACGGCATTGCTGTTTGGTGCGGCTTCTATTACTACTGTTTTAATCACTCGCAGATTTGTAATACCACTGATACCCACTATAATATATACGGATGGAAGCCTGACAATAACCCGTTCTTTTCTTACGATGGTACTTTTCGCTACGCTTATGTTGTTGGCATCTTTTTCTATGATAAGAGGAGGCAAAACAGATAGTGCAGCAACTAAAGATACTGCAGTCAAAATTGTTCTTCCCTCATTATTGCTGTATGGTGTAGGCATAGGGTTGGTAACCGGTTTGCTGGGCGCCGGTGGCGGTTTTCTGCTTATACCTGCTTTGGTATTGCTGGTAAAGCTTCCTATGAAGCATGCTGTGGGCACATCTTTGTTCATTATTGCGCTCAATTCTCTGATAGGTTTTTCCGGCGATTTGGGTCAGGTAATAATCAACTGGCCCTTTCTGCTCACCCTCACAGGTATAGCTGTTGCAGGAATTCTTATAGGCACATGGCTGAGCAAAAAAGTTCCGGGAAGTAAACTAAAAAAAGGTTTTGGATGGTTTGTACTTATAATGGCCCTCTATATCCTCATAAAAGAAATCTTCCTAAAATAAGATACCGAAGTGACAATAGTCACAGAATACAGTGTTATCAACAACGACCTTTGTGTAACAATTGAAAATTAAAAAAACCATTAGTATGAAAATAGAACAAATCTACACAGGCTGCCTTGCACAAGGAGCCTACTACATTGAGAGCAACGGAGAAGTTGCAATTATCGACCCATTACGCGAAGTGGAACCGTACATACAGAAAGCAGAAAAAGATAATGCTGCCATTAAGTATGTATTTGAAACGCACTTTCATGCAGACTTCGTATCTGGCCACATAGATCTTGCAGCTAAAACCGGTGCAGCAATTGTATATGGCCCCACAGCAGTGCCAGGCTTTGATGCCATCATAGCAGCCGATGGTCAGGAATTCAAACTGGGAAATGTTACAATTAAGGTATTGCATACTCCTGGTCATACCATGGAGAGTACCTGCTACCTGCTTACGGATGAGCAAGGCAAAGCAACCAGCCTGTTTTCCGGCGACACTCTATTTATAGGCGATGTAGGCCGACCTGATCTGGCCCAGAAGGCAGCTCACATGACGCAGGAAGAACTGGCAGCTACCTTATTCGATTCCTTGAGAAACAAAATAATGCCCCTTCCCGATGATATTATAGTTTATCCGGCGCATGGTGCGGGCAGTGCTTGTGGCAAGAACATGAGCAAGGAAACAACAGATACACTGGGTCATCAGAAAGCCTCGAACTATGCATTAAGAGCCAATATGACCCGCGCTGAATTTATAAAAGAAGTTACCACTGGTCTTATGCCGCCACCAGCTTATTTTCCGCTAAATGTAATGATGAATAAGCAGGGATACGAGAGTATAGATACGGTGATGGAGCGAGGCAGTCATGCATTGACTCCTGAAGCTTTTGAAGCTGTAGCCAACGAAACCGGCGCGCTTATATTGGACACCAGAGACGCGCAGGTATTTGCGGCAGGATTTGTACCCAACTCCATCAACATAGGAATAAACGGAAATTTTGCTCCCTGGGTAGGCGCTTTGATACCCGACATAAAGCAACAGATATTGCTGGTGGCTGAACCCGGAACCGAGCTCGAGGTAATAACCCGACTATCAAGGGTTGGATATGACTATTGCATTGGCTATCTGGAAAATGGTTTCAACTCCTGGAAGCAATCCGGTAAGGAAATAGACACCATACAGTCAGTTTCTGCTGAGGAGATGGCTGCGGCGCACGTGAATCGTACTTCAATTTTAGATGTTCGCAAGAAAAACGAATACCTGAGCGAGCATATACAGGATGTAGAAAACCTGCCGCTCGACAACATAAATGATAACATTGCCAGTATTGATAAAGACAAGACATACTATGTGCATTGTGCCGGCGGATACAGGTCGATGATTTTTATATCGATACTTAAAGCAAGAGGCTTTGACAACCTAATAGATGTAAAAGGAGGGTTTAAAGCAATAAAGGAAAGCGAAAAATTTCAGTTGACCAACTATGTTTGCCCTACTACTTTGCTTTAAATTATTTAAAATAAACAATAACTTATAAAATAAATATAATTATGAATACGAATAAAAGTATTAACTACAAAGAGCTTTTGAATAATGGTGCATTGGTGATAGACGTAAGAACCAGAGAAGAGTATTCCGGAGGTCATTTTTCAGGATCCTTCAATCTTCCTCTGGATACTATAGAAATGCACGCGCCAGATTTAAAATTGAAAAACAAACCAATAATTCTGGTATGCAGGTCTGGTGCAAGGAGTGGAGCAGCTGCCGGTATACTGGGAAGCATGGACATAGAGACATATAATGGCGGAGGCTGGGATGCGTTTGAACAGGCTGTAAAAAACTAATCTTAATTTGGGCATTAAACAAGTTGAAATAAAATCAGCTAAAGGACACAAATTGTAAATTGAAAAAACGAATTAGTTATACCTCTTCATTAATTTTGCTTGTGGTGGCAGCTATTCTGCCACTGCAGGCAAATGCCCAATATCATTACTGCAGCTGGATGAGGGGAACTGTTCAGATGCCGATTTCAAAAAAAATACATGCCGATGCTGAGGTTCAGGGTCGTATGCAAAATGCTCCGGGAAATCAAAATATCTTTGACGAACGCTTGCTGTTTTCGTACCGGCAATGGGTGCATTATAATGCTAACGAGCAGTTGAAATTATCCATTTCACCATTCGCCTATTTTAAATCTTATTCATTTTTGATAAACCCTTCAGACGTAAGCACACAATTGTCTGAAGAATATAGATTTTCAATAGCAGCAGAAGTACAGGAACACTTAAAGTCCTCGCTTTTTTTCAATGGCAGGATAGGTGCAGAATATCGTAATTTTACTGATGGGCGTAATTTTTTCAGACCAAGATTCAGAACCGGACTCCGCTACAATATGGGAAGTAAATACACTTTTGGAGCAAATTACGAGCTGCTGTTACAGACAGGTACAAATATTGATAAGCTTACTTTTGATAATGATAGGGTTTGGGCAAGTGCTTCCCGCTCCGTTTTCAAAAATCTCAAAGTAGAGCTTGGCCTGATGCATTTGAGCCGAAGTTTAAAGCGTATCAATTCGGCACCGCAGGAAGGCAATCTCTTGGTAAACATCACTTATATTTACGGTGGTGCATGATTTACACATAATAATAGCGACACAACGTACATGATAGAATTTATGAAAGAACCCTGGCCCTGGTATGTGGCGGGTACAATTATCGGATTGACAGTTCCGATATTACTGATTTTGGGAAATAAAACTTTTGGAATATCAGCTAATCTCAGACATATATGCGCAGCTTGTGTTCCCGGAAATGTGAAGTTCTTCAAGTATGACTGGAAAAAAGAAAAATGGAATCTGCTTTTTGTTGCAGGCATTATTATTGGTAGCGCTATAGCGGCTACACTCCTTGCCGATTCAAAAGATGTGGTTGTGCATCCTGATCTTGTCAGAGAACTGGCAGGATACAATATCACAAATCTATCGAACCTTGTTCCGTCCGACATTTTTTCGTTTTCCAGTTTGTTTACTTTGCGCGGTTCCGTACTCATGATCGGCGGTGGGTTTCTGGTTGGATTTGGCACCCGCTATGCGGGCGGCTGCACATCGGGTCACTCCATCATGGGTCTTTCTACTTTACAGTGGCCCTCTCTGGTGGCTACCATCAGTTTTATGGTTGGTGGCTTTATAATGGCCAATCTCATTATGCCTGTAATAATGAGCCTGTAAAAATTATTTTAAATCCTGTTTGATTATCAACAACTACTACCGAAAATATGATAGATGATAAAATGGAAATAGCTAAGCAAATGGCAGACGATTATGAGCTCCGCTCGGCAGATGCTATGTGCGTAAATGAATCGCGACTGACACATAAATGGTATCACGATCTGAAATATGTACTTGTCGGTATATTTTTTGGAATCACCTTTATCAAGGCAGAGATTGTATCCTGGTTTCGTATTCAGGAGATGTTCCGCCTTCAGAGCTTCCACATGTATGGGGTTATAGGCACAGCGGTTGTGGTTGGTGCTATATCGGTGTGGTTGATAAAGCGATTTAAAATAAAAACAATTTATGGTGAGCCTATAGAATTTCATCCTAAAAAATTTAATAAGGGTCAGATTTACGGCGGATTGTTATTTGGTCTGGGCTGGGCTATCACCGGTGCATGCCCCGGTCCCTTGTTTGCTCAGATAGGCACCGGCGCTGCTGCCATTTCTGTAACCCTGCTCAGTGCCATAGCCGGAACATGGGTATATGGTTCCTTTCGAGACAAGTTGCCACACTAAATATCTTTTGTAACAAAGGTTGTGTCACTACAATCTGATGAATAGAGATGGCCGCGCAAACCAGTTGATAGTCTCAACTAAATATTATCTTCGTGTAATGTTTGCAAATAAAAGAACCGGAAAATTCATCGTTGTACTCTTACTACTGGGGTATGGAAGTTTTGCCCAAAAACTATCCCGATATATAGACCCTATGATAGGCACTGGCGGGCATGGACATACATTCCCGGGTGCATGTGTGCCTTTTGGCATGGTGCAGCTTAGCCCGGACAATGGTTCTGAGGGCTGGGACTGGTGCAGCGGCTACAATTATTCAGATACCACTATTGCAGGATTCAGTCACACTCACCTTAGCGGCACAGGTTGCGGCGATTGGGTAGACATTTCTGTGATGCCGCACACCAGTCATATAAATGATACAACCCGGTATTTCAGGGTAGGCTTCAGCCACAAAAACGAACAGGCAGGAGCAGGATATTACAATGTAAAATTGAACAATGGTGTGAGTGTGTCACTTACAGCTACCGAAAGGTGCGGACTGCACCAATATACTTATCCCTCCGGCAGCACACCTATATTGCGCTTTCATCTTACCTATATGATCAACTATGACAGCGCTGCATTTTCACACATTACCCTCATCAACGACAGCACAATCACAGGTTACAGATACTCTACCGGTTGGGCAAAATATCAGCGGGTGCACTTTGCGGCCAGGCTATCTGCACCTATAAAAAGGCTGCGCACGTTCGACAATAACACGAACGCAGAGGTAGATACTGCTGACAAAAACACGGGCAGATACAACGGTGAATTAGAATTTGCAGACCTCAATGGCAAGCCATTAATGATGAAGGTAGCATTGTCCAGCGTGGATGAGAAAAAAGCGTTACTGGCACTTAACGAAATACCTGATTGGGATTTCAACAGAGTAAAGGCAGCAGCAATAGATAAATGGGACGCCGAAATGGCAAAAATGGAAGTGAAAACAAAAGATGAAAAGCTAAAACGTATATTCTACTCTGCACTCTATCATACCTGCATGGCACCAACTATCTATTCTGATAGTGATGGAGCGTATCAGAATTCAGAAGGAAGAAAACTTAAAATGAAAGAAGGTCAACGATACACCGTTTTCTCCTTGTGGGATACTTTTCGTGGTTTACACCCTCTGTTTACCATTACACAACCTGATCGCAACAAAGACATACTCAACAGCATGCTGGCATTTTGCGATGAGACCGGGCTGCTACCCGTGTGGGACCTAAGCACCTACGAGACCAACTGTATGAGTGGCTACCATGCAGTACCCGTTCTGGCCGATGCGGTGCTGAAAAATACTCCTGGTGTAGATGCAGAGCGGGCATACACTGCTATGAAAAAGAGTGCTTTTCAGGAGGGCAGAGGTGTAAAGGACTACTGTACATATGGCTTTGTGCCGCAGGACAAAGCATGGTATACAGTGACCAAAACACTAGAATATGCCTACGACGACTGGTGTATAGCACAAGTAGCTAAGAAGCTAAGTAAGGAAGACGACTATAAGCTGTTTATGATAAGGGCTTCTGCATACCAGACATTATTCGACCGGCAGTCCGGATTTATCCGTGCCAAAAATAGCGATGGTACCTGGACAGAGCCTTTTGACCCCTACTTTACTTCCACAGATGGAGGCAAGGCGTTTTACGAGGAAGGGAACGCATGGCAATACACGTTTTTTGTGCCCCACGATATACGGGGCTTGGCAACTGCTTTTGGTAGTATACCTGCATTCACTACCAAGCTCGATGCGCTTTTTGCAGCACCATCTGAGCTGAAGGGCGAAAGCACTCCCCCGGACGTTAGTGGGCTGATAGGTCAGTATGCACATGGCAATGAGCCCAGCCATCACATAGCCTATATGTATAGCTATGTAGGCGAGTCGTGGAAGACGCAGAAATGGGTAAGAGCCATACTTGATTCCATGTATCACGACCAGCCGGACGGCTACTCAGGCAATGAAGATTGCGGGCAAATGAGTGCCTGGGCAGTGTGGAGCATGGCAGGTTTTTATCCAGCTAACCCATCGGGCGGCGAGTATGTGTTTGGCAGTCCGGTTTTCGACGAGGTCGTAATAAAGCTGCCTTCGGGCAAGACGATGAAAGTGAAAACAAAGAATAATGGTAAGAAGAACCCCTACATTCAAAACATTAAGCTCAATGGCAAACCATATACCCTAACCTACATCAGTCACGAAACATTGTTGGAAGGCGGTGAGCTTGAATTTGAGATGGGCAAAGCGCCCAATAAAAAATGGGGAAGTGCTTCAAAAGATTGGCCGTCATCGGCGAATTAATACAAGTATGGCAGGAACGAGAAAAGTCAAAGTCCGCAAAAGAAATCAGCGGAACTACTCTTGCTACTTCTGTTAATCAATTGTGTTTTGCAGGGAATATTCACCTGCCCTACCCTTCCTTCTTATCCACCCAGTCTTCTGTAAAGTGTCGTACTTGCTGCTCCTGCGAGAATTTGCCCGCATTATACACTGCAGACTGATTGCGTGGTATAGACAAGCTGGCCCATTGATTGGAGCTGCGGAGCTTTGATACATAGACAATCTGCCCGACATGGTAGCTATAGTGCGATATCTGCCTGTTGATAGCTTCCAGTACAGTATGTCCCTCATTGCGTATATAAATAATCCGCTCGAGGTCTGCATCTGTAATGCTATCCAGCGCAGCAAAAAGGCATTGCCAGCCCTCATTCCACTTTTTCAGTATCGCTACCCTATCCATCTTTCCATTGTCAAACTCCGCATCGCGCTGCCGCCAGGGCTTTTCTCCATCAGTGGTCAGAAAGTCTGTCCAGCGGCTCATCATATTTCCCCACAAGTGTTTTACAATAGCAGCCACGCTGTTGCTGTCTTCATTAGCCTGCCAGTTTAGTTGCTCATCGTCTATCTGACCCATAGCCTTTTCACCCAGCTGCTTATACATCTGAAACTGACGTTTCGCGCTATCTATATATTTTATCATATTAATCGGAGTTGATTTATACCTTTTGATGAAAAATCAGAGTATAACTATTTAAGCATCTTATAAACGTGTTTCAGTAAACTATAACCCCATAAAAAGGGAACTAAAAATACAAAAAACAGGTTGAGTTTTATCAGTCGCGTGTAGGCTAGCAACTCTCCTTTTCGCATCTTCCATTTATCCGCACTTATGCCCCCTGCTGTGGTTATGCCGCGTAGTAGCTGTGTCAGTGCCAGGTCTGCAAAGTACATTTTTTGGCGATAAGCTATGCGCAGCCACAAATCATAGTCTTCGGTATAGCGCATACTAGACTCAAACCTGAATGTTTTATTGTTTCTTACTACTGCACATGATGTAGATATAAGATTGCCCGGCAGCATGCGGTAAAATGGTACAACAGACGAAGTAAAAGGCTGCGGTACTACTATATCTTCCACATTCTCCAGAGTATACGTGTGGTACAGTAAGTATATATCAGGATTAGCAGCAAGTAATTCATTCATTATACGCAGCTTGTCTGTGTGCCATATATCATCAGCATCCAGAAAAGCTATATAATCTCCGGTAGCTTTCTCCATCCCTGCATTGCGTGCCGCTGAGCTTCCTGCATTTACTTTTGTTTTTATCAGGTTCACCTTTCCCACATAGTGTCGTTCTATCAAGGTGCAGGTTTCGTCTGTGCTCGCATCATCTACTACAATAATTTCATGTGCACTATAGGTCTGATTCAGCACAGAGTCAAGAGTGCGTTCAATGGTTTTTACTCCATTATATACGGGTATAACTACACTGAATCTGATATGTTCCTCTGCTTTTCCCATAGTATGTTGTAACTCCAATTATAAGTCAGCATAAGTAGCCAGTAATGTTTTGGCTTGCTCCTGCCAGCAATATTTTTTCCGCGCCAGCAAGCAGTTTTGCTGTAGTTCTCTGTAATACGCTTCATCTGTAAGCAGCTTGTTCAGTGCCGCTCCTATTTGTTCTGCATTGGGGCTATCTTCTATCAGCATTGCTATTTCATATTCGCTATTTACCTGCTCATATTCAGGGTATCTGATGCATAGCTGTGGCACACCATGGTGCATATAATCAAAGAACCTGTTTGCAAGCGACAGGCGGTTGCTGAGACTGGTTTCTTCAAACAATGTTATACCTATGTATGCCTGTATCGTATAGGCTCCAAGTTGCGCTGGTGGCACATATCCTTTAAAAATCACCTTATCCGTCACATTATGCGCTTTAGCTAGTGCTACAGACTGCTCGTAAAAGTTACCTTGCCCGCATATTATCAATTGGGCATCTACATATTTCATAGCGGGTATCAGCTGCTCAAAACACCTGCCCACATTCACAGCACCCTGATAAAGTATAAAACGCTCTTTTTTCTCCGGTATTGTTACCGGCTTCAGAATTGTAGCATTCCGCACTACGCCATAGTGCACACCATACCGCTTTCTGAAATCATCCGCATAACACTGCCCTATCGTATAACCCACAGGAAAATGTGGAATAGTATGACGGGCAATCCAATTCCACATCTTGTGCACTGCAGGGCGAGAAATTACCTCTTTAAGGTCTGTAAATATTTCGTGTGCATCATGTACTCTTTTCAATCCCCGTAGTTTAGAAACATAATATACAGGCAATATCGTATCAAGGTCAATGGCGCAGAGAATGTCAGCCTTACGAAAAAGAAGAAAGAAAAACAGATTGAACCAGTAATGAATATATAACAATTTACCCTGTTCAACTATTATGGGAAGCCGCACCTGCCTGAAAGATCGTTCTACTATTGGAGCACTCTTTTTTCTCCTAAACCCTACCAATGTTACATCATATCCTGCATCTGCCAGCGTGCTACATATTCGTATCATTCGCTGGTCGTAGTTCAGATCATTGGTAACGGTACAAACTATTTTTTTTGACTTCATCGGATGGTTGTAAAGATAATGCCATAACCTCATTTTACGGAAATATAAAAATGTAAAGATGTTGACGCAAAAATAAAAATGAATATAATTGCTTTGTATAAGCTACTGAAATAAAGCATTCTAAATGTTTCCTCTATACTTAATTAGGATTTATGAACGCAAAAATGTAAATTTAAGAATCTGAAAATACGCTTTATAATTTAATTAAATGTAATTACTTTTCACTTTATTGATAATAAGTAAAAATAACAAAAAATGAAAATAGGTCTTATTGGTTTTGGAAAAACAGGCAGGGCTGTTGCAAGTGTGATACTGGGCAATACTGACTTTTGTCTGGAATGGGTTTTAAGAAAAACCGAAAAACTGGAGAATCGCTCAGCGTCTGAGTTTCTGGGATTACAGTCTGACGATCCCGGTATCATTCATTCTACAGAAAACTTAGACATCAATTCATTTCTAACAGAAAATCCGGTAGATTTTATTATCGACTTCGCATTGCCGGATACAATATGCCAGTATGGTGAGATTGCTGCAAAAAGAAATATAGGCATCATTTCTGCAATATCTCATTATGCTGATTCTGAAAAAAAATTATTGAAAACGCTATCAGAAACAACCAAAGTATTCTGGTCACCAAATATTACATTGGGTGTTAATTACCTTTTGTTTGCCGGCAAGTTTCTAAAGAAAATAGCTCCATGGGTAGATATTGTAGTGATTGAAGAGCATTTCAAACAAAAAACAGGAATATCCGGAACTGCCATAAAAATAGCCGAAGCGTTAGATATAAATGAATCAGAAATCAACTCAGTAAGAGCTGGAGGTATGGTTGGTAAACACGAAGTAATATTCGGATTCCCATATCAGACTGTACGTCTGATACATGAATCTATCTCAAGGGAGGCATTTGGAAACGGTGTAATATTCGTAGCTCAAAACCTTTCAGGAAAAAGCAAAGGATTATACAACTTCGAGGATATTTTGCTACCCTATTTTACTTTAGAGAATCAAAACTAACGCTCATCGTTAAATTTGGTGGTAGCCGAAGTTTTTCTGCGGCGAAGTTTCAGGTCATTCGATTTCGCATACTTTATCAGTGTCTTATCCAGCCCAAAGCTGTCATCACCATAGATGTATATGGTCTTCCCGGTGAGTTTTTTGAATGTGCGCTTCACTACGCTGTCCCTGTCTTTTTCGTACTGTATATCCAGTGCATCCAGTTTGCCTGATAGTTTAGAATTTACCACATTAAAGTATCCTATGTATTGCCTGTTTCCTCCTCCTGCACAAAACGTAACGAAAGACATTTTTGCTAGCACCGGGTCGTCTATATAGCTGAATTTGCCCAGAAAAGTATTGTAGAAATCAACTACTGTTTTATAATCCTCTTTATTTATAGCACCACACCGTGTTACAATATGGCTCTTAAGCATGTTATCGTAATCACGCATATTGAAGGTGTCAAGATACTCAACCAGAGTTAGTTTTTTTGCACTCAACTCACTCATTACCTTCTCATAGCGCAACTGCTCCATCGATACTCTTCCTTCATCATTCACTTTCAACTGTACTACAGGTCCATTATCCAGGTTACATTCCCGTGCCCACCAGGTGGCCTTACCCCCATCTTTGGTTTGCTGCATGGCTAATGTCGTGCGAATATAGGCAGCGTGATTCAAGTTGCCTTGCGTTTCCCATTTACTGCTAACAGATGGAACATGAGCAGTTCTCACTAACAGATATCCCCACTCATTGCCCGAAAACTCAGCAACTTTATCGCCCGAAAAGCTCAATTGTTGCTTATAATTGGTAATAAAACCAGCCAAATCATTGCCATTATTATCATATACCGCACAATAGCCACAGGGGTACTGGTTTTTGCAGGTTTTCTGTGCCGATGCCGTCACCGACACTAGTCCGGCTAATGCGATAGAAGCAATTTTTATGGTGTTGAAGCTCTTCAATAATGACATAAAGTTGTGGTATTATGGAAAGTAAATGTATGAATTATACAATCAGCAGCCAAGTTAGTAAAAAACTGTCTGAAAATGAAAAGGCAATATATTTTTAGCAGAAACCTGCCCTTTTTGATTCAAGCATGCACCTCAGGGTTTATCAAAATGGCATGTTTCAATATCAGGTTTTTTGACAACCGAAATTCGATTCCATTGTATTTAAATACAAAGAGCCCCGGATGTCCGGGGCTCTTTGTACTGAATTTTTATATTATCTTTATTTCTTAGCTGCTGGTGCTTTTGCTGCTGCTGGTGCCGCCTTTGCAGGAGCGGCTTTACCACCACCGGCTGCTGCTGCTTCGCTATCAGCCTGGCGCAGAGCACGGGTTGTAACTACCGATGCAATAGGAATACGTGGAGAGTTGAGAATTTCCATGTGCTCAGCCACTACCTCATGTACACGTATGTTGCCGTGCAATTGCAGGTTGTCAATTTTTACTTCTATGTGCTCCTTCAGGTATTTTGGAAGTGTGCGCACCTTTAGAGACTTAATTTTCAGTTCCAAACGACCACCATCTTTTACACCCTGTGGCTGACCAGAAAAATGAAGAGGCAAATTCGCTACAACTTTACGGTCTTCTACCAGTTCCAGAAAGTCTATGTGGCTAAGCTCATCTGTTACCACATCAAACTGCAGGTCCTTCATAATGGTTCTGTAAGTAGTACCATTCAATACTATTTCTGCAATCTGAAACTCAGGTGTATATACCAGAGCACGGAAAGACATAACCGGTGCACTAAAATGGATTGTTTCATTTCCACCGTAGATTACGGCTGGCACTTGTTGTTCAGAACGAATCTGGCGCGTAGCTTTTTTACCCAATTCGCTTCTTCTTGTTCCTTCAATTTTTACACTTTTCATTTTTAGTGTTTTGTTCTTTCAGCGCCGGGCGAATATCTGCCAAACATCCGGTCGTTGAAAATGGTTCTTAATAAAGGATATCCCTGTCAGTTCGGGAGGCAGATTTTTTTGTATAAACAGTCGTTATTTAATTAAATATCAAAAATCACACACTCAAATCATAATCTCATTTTCACATTCACCACATTGTCGAATTGTCACATTTCCAAATTACTTCCTGTTGCTATGAATAAACAGAGAACTTATTGATTTATTCTCAAAAGTATTACGAATGGCTACTGCGAACAAATCGCCGGTAGGCAATACTTTAATCTTATCAGTTTGATGTTTCAGTGGTATAGTGTCGCATACTACCAGTTCTTCCAGGACCGAGTTAGCAATATTTTCATAAGCATTACCACTCAATACCGGATGTGTACAAAACGCACGTACCGATAGCGCTCCACGCTCCATAAGTATAGCCGCCGATTTGCATAGAGTACCAGCAGTATCACATATATCATCAATAAGCACTACATTTCTGCCACTCACATCACCAATCACAGTCATTGCGGCAATCTCGTTGGCTCGT
This sequence comes from Taibaiella sp., assembly GCA_021740995.1. Classification (GTDB taxonomy): domain Bacteria; phylum Bacteroidota; class Bacteroidia; order Chitinophagales; family Chitinophagaceae; genus Nemorincola. Next base: position 3,203 of record JAIOYR010000047.1, on the reverse strand, counting down.
TTACGTTGCTTGTCGCAGATAACCATATCTACCTCAAAATATTTAGCTACTTCCCTTACCCTGTTTGTACTTCCCACATCCGGAGAAGCAAAAATTAGATTTTTTATATCTAATCTTTCAATGTAAGGGATAAAAATAGCTGAAGAATCAAGATGGTCAACAGGAATATCAAAAAATCCTTGAATCTGCGGTGCATGCAGATCCATGGTCATTACCCTGTTAGCACCCGCTATAGTCAGCAGATTCGCTACCAGCTTTGATGCTATGGCTACCCGGGGCTTATCTTTTCTGTCTTGTCTTGCAAAACCAAAATAAGGAATAACAGCAGTAATATAACCGGCAGATGCCCTGCGAGCTGCATCAATCATCATCAATAACTCCATCAGATTGTCCGAAGGAGCAAAGGTAGATTGTACTAAAAAAACATAGTCGCCACGGATGGACTCCTGAAAAACAGGCTGAAACTCACCATCGCTAAACTTCTGTATGGTAAGCGCACCAAGCGTTTTACCAAAACTCTTAGCTATCTTTTCTGCAAGGTAAGTAGAGCCGGTACCCGAAAATATTTTTACTGAAGTATCCATAAACCTGAAATGGAGTGCAAAGGTAGGTAAAGTGAATTACAAACCCTAAACAGTTGCACCAAAATATTGTGCAATCTTGCTATGTTTATTGAGAACTGACCGATGCCCCCTGAAATAAAAACAAGCAAAACGTAACACATATATCCGTTTACTCAGCTACACGTCCCATAGCTGCTTGCTTCATATCATGTGCTGTCTTTTCTCCCAGATAATCATCCATCATTTTCTGAATGAGATATATCAAAGGAGTAAGCACCAGCGCCATCACAAATTTGTAAGAGTAGTTGACAAGGCATATCGCTATCACCCGCTGATAACTCCAGTCCTTACCTATCTTAAAGGCTATAAACAGTACTATGAAACTATCTATAAGCTGCGATACTATGGTAGACCCTGTGGCACGCAGCCATACTTTTTTTTCGCCGGTAGCTTTCTTTATTTTGTGAAAAACCCACACATCTACCAACTGGCTCACCAGAAAAGCCATCAGGCTGCCTGCTATTATCCACATGCCCTGCCCGAAAATGCCGCTAAATGCTGCCTGCATGTCGGGCACCCCATTTTGCGACTGGCTCCCTGTCCAGAAAGATGTATCGGGCGGAATGCCAATAGCAAGATAGAACATAACAAAAGCATAGCAGATAAGCCCTACCGCTATATACGATATGCGCCTTACAGCCTTGGGCCCATAATATTCATTCACTATATCGGTCATTATAAACTCCAGTGGCCATAGCAGCACACCACAAGTAAGTGTATAGGTAAGTCCATCCTCACCCAGCAACGAAAATGGCTGTGGAATCATTCCGAACACCTTTTCCAATGAGAACAATTTACCCCCTATACACTCAGCTATCAGAGCATTTGCTACAAAAAACGATGCTATTATCAGAAATAGTTTCGTAGGCTTATCAGTGAGTATTTTATGAACCATATTTTAGTAGAAAGTCAAAAGTTGAAAGTAGAAAGTTGTTAGCTGAAAATCAATATTTACCATATACCCACACTCCGCAAATTTTCCTCATTACCACATTTTCACATTATCACATTATCACATTATCAAACAGCCGCATTCACCTTAGTCCCCTTGGTATAGCTGCGCCATTTTTCTACTACCTCAGCCATATCCGCCGGCAATTCCGAGTCATACTGCACCCACTCCCCTGTGCCGGGATGAGTAAAGCCCAGTTCCTTGGCATGTAGTGCCTGTCTGGGCAATATCCCGAAACAATTATCTACAAACTGCTTGTATTTACTGAAGACGGTCCCCTTTACTATTCTGTCTCCTCCATAGGTGCGGTCGCCAAACAGCGGATGCCCTATCAATTTCATGTGAACCCTTATCTGATGGGTACGTCCGGTCTCCAGACGCAGCTCCACAAGGGTTACATAGTTAAATCTTTCCAGCACCTTGTAGTGTGTTATGGCGTCCTTACCATAATCACCATCCGGAAATGCATCCATCACCTTTCTGAAACGCAAATTTCGCCCAATATGAGCCTGAATCGTTCCTGAGTCGTCGGGCAGATCGCCCCAAACAAGTGCTATATACCGGCGATGCACGGTATGTTTTTTGAACTGTGCTGCAAGCATATTCATTGCCTCATCAGTCTTTGCTATCACCACCAGCCCTGTGGTGTCTTTGTCTATGCGGTGCACCAGCCCCACACGGTAAAGATTGCTTATCTCCACATTGCCCTGCTGCAGGTAATACGAAAGCCCGTTGACCAATGTGCCGCTATAGTTGCCGCAGCCAGGGTGCACCACCATACCGGCAGGTTTGCTGATAATCATAAGGCTGTCATCTTCGTAAAATATATCCAGTGGAATGTTCTCCGGCACCACTTCCTGACTTTCAGGTTTGCGGGTCTCAAAAACTACTATAGTATCCCCAGCCTTCACCCTATAGTTCGACTTTACAACCTGGTCGTTCACCAGTATAAAACCATCATCTATAGCCTGCTGCACCTTATTTCGGGTAGCACCTTCCAGCTTATGCATCACAAACTTGTCTATACGCAGTGGTACCTGCCGCTTATCTGTGACAATACGTAGCCGTTCTACAGGTTCGGCACCATCTCCGGTAACCTCCGCCTCCGGGTCTTCCTCATCCCATATATCATCTATTTCGCTCTCTGTAGACATGCTGCAAAGATATAGCCTAAATTCGTTTACAGCTGAAGTGTATTTGTTGATATACCTATTGGGAAATTTCAAAAAACAATTCGAAGATTATTTTTTAATATTGTAGAGATAATCACTATTTTTAAGTTATGAAGCAATTCAGCATATACCCACCCATTAGCCTGAAAGAGCCAAAAGCAGGTCTATTGCTTATTGCCGAGCCCTTGCTCGATGACGCCAACTTTACACGCTCAGTAATTCTCTTGTGCGAGCACGGCGAAGCAGGTTCTATAGGTTTTGTACTCAATCAGGCTACAGATACCAAGCTTGGCAATCTGGTACACGGAGTACCCGGTAAGGGGCCTGTTGTATTCAATGGTGGGCCTGTGCAACCCGAAACATTGCACCTGATGCATAGACTACCTGAGCAACTAAGCGGAGGAAAGAAAATAGCAGATGGTATCTACTGGGGTGGCTCTTTCGAAGACCTGTATG
>JAIOYR010000046.1 GCA_021740995.1 Taibaiella sp. | reverse complement strand
ATAGCCAATCCTCCTATGGCTAAACCTATACCACCAGTAACCACTCCTATTGTGCCAATAATAGCAGAAGCTACCCAGCCAACTGCACCGCCAGCAACTGCCCCAATGCCAATTGCCATAATGCCGCACACAAAAGAAGCAATATCTCATGCGCAGGCGGCAAACCTGCCTATGATATTCGCTATCAACAAAATAGATAGAGAAGGGGCAAATCCTGAAAAAATAAAGGAACAACTTGCTCAGCTAAATATACTGGTAGAAGATTGGGGTGGTAAGTTCCAGAGTCAGGAAATATCTGCCAAGAAAGGGTTGAATATTGATCTCTTACTCGAAAAAATTGGTCTCGAAGCAGAGCTGCTCGAAGTAAAAGCCAACCCTAACCGCTCAGCAATGGGTAGTGTCATAGAGGCATCGCTCGATAAGGGTCGCGGATACCAGTCTACTGTACTGATACAGAACGGTACGCTGAAACAAGGCGATATGGCTGTATGCGGACAGCACTATGGTAAAATAAAGGCGATGTTCAACGAACGCGGACAGCGTGTTACATCAGCCGGTCCATCGGCTCCGGTGCAGGTGTTGGGTCTTAATGGCGCACCTCAGGCAGGCGAGAAGTTCAGAATATATGCCGATGAAAATGAGGCAAAAGAAATAGCTACGCACAGAGCGCAGATAATGCGCGAGCAGGGTATTCGTGCACGCAAGCACATTACACTCGATGAGATTGGTCGTCGTCTGGCTCTGGGCAACTTTAAGGAACTGGGTGTTATCATCAAGGGTGACTTCGATGGTTCTGTTGAGGCATTGAGCGATTCGTTGCAGAAACTTTCTACAGATGAAGTTGCAATCAATGTAGTACACAAGGGTGTTGGTCAGATTACCGAGAGCGATGTGTTGCTCGCAACTGCTTCCGATGCTATTATTATCGGCTTCCAGGTTCGTCCTTCTATGCAGGCAGCAAAGCTCGCCGAGCAGGAAAATATAGAAATACGCACTTACTCAATTATCTACGATGCTATCGAAGAGATAAAGAGCGCAATGGAAGGTCTGCTGGAACCAAAAGTAGAGAAGAAGACTGTTTCGAACATAGAGATACGCGAAATTTACAAAATCAATGGTGTTGGTACCATAGCCGGTTGTTATGTGCTTGACGGTAAAATGACAAGACAGACAAGGCTGAATCTGGTGCGTGATGGTATAGTGGTTTACACAGGCGAGCTAAGCTCTCTGAAACGCTTCAAAGATGATGTGAAGGAAGTAAATCAGGGATATGAGTGCGGTCTGATGGTGAAAAATTACAACGACCTCCGTGTCGGCGACATCATAGAAGGCTTCGAAGAAGTAGAAGTAAAACGTACCCTCTAATACCGGTACATCTCAATAATATTAAAGCCGTCCCGCATATTGTGGGATGGCTTTTTTAGGCTTTGTAGTCAATATGGCATATTACTGAAAAATGGTTGGTAAAATCTGCTGGAATGAAGTCTGGTAGTGGGTTTGAAGAAAGTCTAGTGAAAGTCGTTTCACTAGACTTTTTTTGCTTTATAAGGAAGCCTAAAAAAGGCGTTGCTGGGCATGTGGGTGCCTGGATGTAATCCGATGGGGAAAGCAACTTCATTTACTCAAGCAAGCCCGGAGGGCTTGAATATGAATAGCCCCAGTTAGCTATCGGGGGTGATCCCGATGGCTATCGGGAGGCGGAATGAAGATAGAAAAATACATTTAAAGAGAGGAAGGTGAGGAAAGGCTGAGTTGTTACAATTACGCATACAGTTTGCGCTCCATCACAGAAAAGCCAAACTTCTCTGCCCGTTTGTCCAATTTGTCACGTTCAATTTTATGTTGTACGAACTGATACTGCTCTCCGTCCTTAGTGTACAATGTGTAGTAGTTCCCCGTTGTAGAAAATGGGTGGGGAATTATCAGCTCAATACGTTCTATCTTGTTGTATCGCACCCTCTTCTTGGGCCACAACAAGGGATTAATCCATTTGTTGCAATAATAAACAATAACTAATCGATTTCGTCCCAGCGTCACCTCATTTACATTGAAATGGTCAATACTAATATGCTGCAACTTAGTATTGTTTGATTGACATAAAGTTTTGAAATCTTGGGAAGGCACTTCGGAACCAAACCCATGTTTTGTTGCGTCTCTATTATTAACCACATACCATTCATTTTCAGGATTTTCTTTAAAAGAAACAATATCAAAGACAGCTATATCACGCACACTCAACACTACGTCTGGTTCTTTTCCGGGCTTTTCTATGCCCATTGCTGTTTCATGCGGCCTCAGTTCAACGTAGTCTTTAAACCTGAATGCATAGGCATGCCATACAAAGAATAAAATGTAAAAAAACAACCCTATCCCGATCTTCATTATAACAGAAAATTCATTATCTCAAATAGCTTCGCCAATTATCACCGTAAATACGAAGGGCAGGAAAGCACCCAGAAATGGCACCAGTACATAGCCTAACAAGGTTTGTTGGTTGTGATAGTATCTCATAAGAATAAATTATTCTTCTCCGGCTTTTTTCAATAACAATATTTCCAAATGTGGTGTGATTCTGAAATTAGATTGTTTTATTTTCAGGAGCACTTCTTTTACCGAAGGTATAACTCCGGCTTGTTTGGCTTCTATTAATACCCCTAGTGTACCAGTTATTGAAATCCCCAAATGATGAGCAATTTTTCTTCCTTTTAAATCATCAATCACTAACAGGCAATCTCTAAGCTCTATTGCTAGTGCTATTGCGCTAGCTTCACCTATATCAAGGGACGCTTCAATAACCTCTTTGATAGTGTCGTTTATTGGATTCAAGATTATCACCCATTTAGGCAAAGGCTGACCGAACTCTACGCTATTTCTTTTGTAATAATTACTTCTCCAAAAAGCTGATGGAGTATATTAATTTCACCGATCTTATCCAACAATATAAGGCAACTTGTATCAGATACGACTACTCTTTGCATGTAGAATGTCATTTTCAAGGTCTGAATCTGAATAGTTGAACACCGACACTTTAAAATCGGCAAGCAATTCCATAAATGTTCGTTTTGTATAGCCTGCAAGTTCGGCACCCTGCCCTAGCGATAAGGAGCCTTTTTCGTACAACCTTGCTGCAAGCATGGTTTTAGCCTCTTGCTCATTCAGGTTCACTGTATCAGGTATTTCTAACACCAATGTTCTCATATCACAAATTTACAAAATTTTATTCACTTACCGCCACAGCAGACTCCCGTCTCCATAACTCAGAAACCGGTATTCATTGTTCAGTGCATGTTCATAGACCCTACGCCAGTTGTCGCCAATAAGCGCAGCTACCAGCAACAGCAGCGTAGACTCCGGCTGATGAAAATTGGTTACCAATCCGGTTACTACTCTAAATGTATATCCCGGTGCTATCAATATCTGTGTGCGCGTTATGAGCCGCTCCATATTGTGTTGTGCCATGTAGTTCTGTATGGCTGCCAGTGCTTCAGTTGTGTTGTGTTGTATCGTTGTGTCATATGGGTCCCACTGAGCTACGGCTATGTCATGCAGGTTCAGTGTCTCTCCATTCAGTAGCTTGTTGCCTATCCAGTACAGGCTCTCTATAGTGCGCAGAGAGGTAGTGCCTACTGCTATTATATCTTTGCCTGCTGCACCTGCCAGTTGCTGTATGGTGGCGGTGGTTACCTCTATCCATTCGGCATGCATGTTGTGCCCTTGCATGGTTTCGCTCTTCACGGGTATAAAGGTACCCGCACCTACATGCAGCGTCACAAATCCGCTCTCTATGCCTTTAGCAGCTATGCTGTCCAGCACATCTTTGGTGAAGTGCAGCCCGGCTGTTGGTGCGGCTACACTGCCCTCGTCCTTAGCGTAAACCGTTTGATAAGTGCTGTCGTCGCTGGCTTCTGCCATGCGGTGCAGATAGGGTGGCAGCGGCACTTTGCCCATGTAGTGCAGCACCTCTGCAAATGTCAGCAAAGGGTCATTCCAGGTCAGGTTCAGTATATAGCTGTCGGGTCTGCGCTCTGCTATGGTGGCAGAAAGGGTAAAGCTCGGCTCTTCATTTTTGAGCTGCAATGTCATACCGCTTTTCCACTTCGATGCGCCACCTATCAGGCACTCCCATAGCACACCCCCTTTCTGTTGCATGGCAGTTTGTATGTCCGCATACTGCTCATGCGGTGCCAGACAAAACACCTCTATAGCCCCACCTGATTCTTTCCTGAATAGCAACCGGGCATTGACCACCTTAGCCTGATTGAATATCATCAAGGAACCCGCGGGTATATGCGTGTCTATATGTTTGTAGTTACTATCGGTTATGGTATCATGCTTATACACCAGTAGTTTGGCGGCATCTCTTTCCGTCAGCGGATACTTTGCTATCCGCTCATCGGGCAGCAGGTAGCTATGTTCATTTATGCGCAGGTCTTTTGGGTGCATTGCTCAGTCACTTTTTCTTTTCCGACCGAAAATTACACATTATTCAGTGCATCTGAATACATGCAATTACTATAAACATGAAGAAAGCTGATACATTTTTAAACGTCAAAATTCGCTATAAAGTTTAAGTGCTTTGCTTCCTATATATATCAGAATTGCTTGTTGTTGGCACTTTAGTAGTCTTTGCCTGATTATTAATATCATGTCATTTAAGGACGTTTAATTGACATGAGTAGATGTCAGCTGTTTTTTCTTTTTTACTTTTAATTTTTAATTTTTTCAAAAACCTATACCCACCCCCATTTCACCCATCTCTGCTACATTCAGGTGCGCTTTCAGAGAGGTAAACAGGTATAACTCCTTTACAGGTCCTCGCTCCCGCTGCACACAGTAGTAGTTGAAGCTCACTTTCTCATACACATCTTCCTTTTGCAGGTAGCCCTTCTTTATATACACGCCGGCCTGCACCATGATGCCAACTCTGCCCAGCAGAAATTCATTGCCCGCAAGCACAGCACATTTGTAGGCATGTTGTCTTTCTCTCCCTTGCTCCAGCCCGTTGTCACGAAGGTGGGCATACAGGTTTTGGTGGTAAGAGTAGTCTATGCCTGCAAAGCCTTTGTTGTGGTTGCGCCAGCGCCTGCTCACATACCCTGTGCCGGTATATACAGGAAACAGCGGGCCACCAGGTGTGTTAGCCGATACCAGCGACATGCCATAGCGCAATTGCAACAGGTAGCGCTGCGATAGCGGCTGCAGCGGCCGTGCTATTTTTGTCGGGTGTGCCGTTACCGGGAAATAGCTTACACCTGCACCCATACCCACTACATTAATGCCCAGATTAGGTTTGCGCACTGACCCATTGGATATGTGGGTGATAAATGCACCCGCCTTTATCTGCCAGTGTTTATTTACCTCATACCCGGCATCCGATAGGATCATGATAAAATCATTGACCTTGCTGCCTATTGCTACATTAGTGGTGTTCACTGGGTTTGCACGGCTATACTGATTGGTCACATATCCTATGCCGTTCCCGGCGCGCAGTGTCCATTCTATCCGCTTACCGCTAACAATAGGAAAAGTTATGTTGGGATAGACCCCTATTACATTCCCATATACAGCATCAATACCGTATTGGATACCCGTAATGGCAACACCCAATCTGGGAAAATGACGGCCCTGTTCCCATACCCTCCTCCCATAGGTGTGCTGCACAAAGTTTACATCAAATCCACTGGTAAGCGCAGGGATAGGTAGTGTAAACTTAGCCTCATGTTTGAATACCTTTCCAGCCAGTAAATGGGTCTCTATACCAAAGCCGCTCCATCTTTTAGTTTCCTGAGCAGTAACTACCAATGGTAACAACACCAGTAACAGCACCTGCAAATACGTGCAGTTACTGGCTTTTCTACAATATGTATTGTCGGCTTTGTTCATCCGTTCTATCTTCCTGCAAAATAACGCAGAAAAAAATGCAACTCATATTTATCCGTTGCACAGATTACCTTCCATGTAGCCTTTGGCCAATATTCAGTAATTTCACGCTGCAAAACAAAATGTAAATGGCTGCCAAACAATACAAAGCATCGCTACTTATTGCCGAAGATGAGGAAAGCCTCAGAGAAGCCCTGAAGCTCAATCTGGAACTGGAAGGATACGAGGTTACTACAGTGGTCAATGGTCCGGCGGTTATCAAGGCAGTCAAGAATGAATACTTCGACCTGATAATACTGGATATAATGATGCCCGAAATGGATGGTATTACCGTGTGCGAAACAATAAGGATGCAACACAATGATGTGCCTATACTGTTTCTGTCGGCACGCAACAGTAGTGCCGATAGGGTAGAGGGACTCAAAAAAGGTGGCGACGACTACCTCACCAAACCTTTCAATCTCGAGGAGTTACTGTTGCGTGTAGACAAACTGGTAACCAAAAACAAGCGCATGAAAGAACCACAAACCATGGGCGATGTCTATGAGTTTGACGGCTGTGTAATCGACTTTGGGGCACACGAGTGTGTGGATAAGAATAACGAGAAACGAGAGCTGAGCAAAAAAGAAGCAGCACTGCTGCGGCTGCTTACAGAGCATGAAGGCGAGGTAGTATCGCGTGAGCAGATATTGCAGATAGTTTGGGGATACAATGTTTACCCTACAACCCGTACTATTGATAATTTCATTCTCAACTTCCGCAAGTTTTTTGAGCGCGATAGCCGCAACCCAAGGCACTTTCACTCTATTAGAGGTATAGGTTACAAGTTCACAAAATAACTTTGTTTACATACCATTGCCTTCATTTAGGGTATGTCGGCCTCAGAATACCTCTTGCTCATAATCGTCAATTATTCGCCCGCTATTTTCAGTGGGAATCACATTGAATGCAAATATCTGCTGACCAATTTTATCTGAGCACATGATCTTGGTCATGTACACGCCCGTTTCTGAGCTATATTTTCGTACAATCCTGCTAGGATTGCGCTGTAGTTGATACATGCCGGTCAAAACTGCAACACAAAACAACTGGAAATGGATTTCAACAAAACATGGCACAATAAAAACCCATTCCCCAAACATGCAAAGATTGAGCAACTCATCGTGTGGCACATTGACCACAGGCAAAATTGCAGTTGCTATGTTGCAATACCTGATGAATTGAAGGGACAGATGGAGAAACACCAAATCAAAATACCTACCTTTTACAAAAAATAGCACCACCAATGAAAAGACTGGATCTGAAAAAAGATCTATCTGGCTTGTATAAAGTTCGGGCCGGTAAAATTGAAATAATAGCTGTACCCGAGCTCTCCTATCTTATCTGCGATGGCTATGGCGACCCTAATACTTCCCAGCTATTCAAAGATGCTACGGAGGCACTTTTCAGTCTGTCCTACACTATCAAATTCATGGTCAAAAAAGGAGAATTGCAAACGGATTATAGCGTTATGCCTCTCGAAGGATTGTGGTGGGTCGACGATATGAGTGAGTTCTCTACCGCAGATAAAGATAAATGGAAGTGGACGCTCATGATTTTGAAGCCAGGGTTTGTAACCCAAACATTGGTAGAAGCCGCAAAAGAACAGGTGCGCAAAAAGAAAGGTCTTGCAATGATAGATGCGGTAAGGCTGGAGAAAATGAATGAAGGCTTATGTGCACATATACTGCACACAGGTCCTTACAGCAATGAAGCCGGCACTATAGCGAACCTGCATGCGTTCGTAAAAGATAATGGGTACAAACTTCGTGGCAAACACAGAGAAATATACCTGAACGATATGCGCCGTACGGCACCCGAAAAATTAAAGACTATTATCCGGCAACCCATTGAAAAGTAGCGACGTGAACAGTTAATATGTATCACTACCCCATATCATATTCGCGCTCTACCGCCTTCTTCACTTTGTCTACCAGCACCAGCGTGGCGGGGCAGTGCATCAGATTGGCTTTGTATGTATCGCCGTACAGGTCAAATGGTTTAAGATTGTGATGCGGAAACTGAGCACAGTCTACCGGGCGCACTTCGTAAATCGTACACATATTGTTTGCCAGAAACTGGCAGGGTTGCTGCTTATTCATCCAGTCGCCGGTCTCAGCTTCTTTATACAGCCATTTCTCTTTGAAGTCTTTTGGCTTCATACCCAGGTGAGCAGATATGCGCGATATATCCTTGATGCTGTATGTAGGGGTCATTGTTTTGCAGCAATTGGCGCAGGTCATGCAGTCTGTTTCCTGCCACATTTCAGCATCTGCCTTGTCTACTATCTCCTGCATATCATCGGGCACCAGGTTATCCAGCTTATCCAGAAAAGCATGTAATGATTTCTTTTTTCGGGCAGCAGTAATTTTGAATTTCTTTAAGTCCATAAGGGCTGTAAATATAAGTGGTTTGGCTGGAATGTGTATTCCCGTTTTCGGCGGGCTTTTACCTTACTAAAGCCTGGTGTTATTTTCGCTATTCATCAGCGTATGCTCCTCAGGTGTGAAATCATCGGACCATTGTGGAGGCAATGGGGTGCGGTTTTTCAGCAACAGGTAAAAGGATGCCGCAAACAAAACAGCGCCACCTGCTGCTATACCGTAGGGTATACTGTCACTCTCCAGCATAGCCTTGATGGCTGTGTTGGAGTTGCCAAGATAGCTGAGCAACACCTGAGATCCATTGAAGAACGTATGCGCTATAATACTGCACCACAGCGAGCCGGTGAGATTGTAGATAACAGCCAGCAGCACTCCTGCCAGAAAAATGGATAAGTAGCCATATACATTGGCGTGAGAAAACGAGAAGACTACCGCAGTAAATACCACAGGAAACACCATGCTGCGGCTGCGCTTTCTGGCGAAGCGCATCATTACCCCTCTGAAAAACAACTCTTCGCCTATGGGTACTACTACGGCAATGACCGTAAACACCCGTATAAAATCAACAAAATGCGGCATCTGCATAAACGCCCTGAATACATTTTCATTAGCTTCCTGTGCTGCTTTTACGTCTTTGCCAAAGTCTATTAGTGCTATCAGATGTTCTATCATCATCAGCACCGGCATAGCACCGGCCATTACCAGCACTACCAGCAATGGTTGTATCATCTTTCCGGGCTTTTGCAAGCCCAGATACTTCATGGGCTCCGGATGACATAGATAGGCAAACGTAAGTGCCGGCAGCAAGTAGACAAATGCACTATTGAATCCCTGTACCACTATGGCAGCCTTTATAAGCGCCACAGGGCTTGTTGGGCTAATGCTGGAAAGCTGCCCTGGAATAAAGCCTGTAATCTTGGTGAATACTCCCAGAATGATAGCACCCGCACTGGACATAAAGGTGAACACCATAAGCAAAAACAACACCAACTGCATACCCCATGGGTACAACCGGAAATACTTCATATTCTGTTTTATAACTGAAAGCAAAGGTAATGGATAGGCAGCTTCTTTTTTAGAGAATAGGGGATTCGTAATTGGAGATTAGGATTAGTACATGCCGGTCGGCAGTCAACATTGGAATTTGTCCCGATACCTATCGGGATGGAATTTGGAATTTGGAATTTTCTTTCTGGAATTTGCTACCCCACTATTCTCCCATCCTGCATGTGTATTATGCGGTCGGTCATTTTGGCAAGGGCGTCATTGTGGGTTATCATCACGAATGTCTGTCCAAATTTGTCGCGCAGCTCCAGAAACAGATTGTGCACCAGATGTGCATTCTCACTATCCAGATTGCCCGTAGGTTCGTCGGCCATTATTACCGATGGTCTGGTAACCAGCGCCCTCGCTATTGCCACCCTTTGCTGCTCGCCACCAGACAGCTCATTGGGCTTGTTGTCTAGCCTGTTGCTCAGCCCTACTATACCCAGCATTTCCCGGGCTTGTTCTATCGCTTCTTTTTTGCTGTTTCCCTTTATCCATAGTGGCACACATACATTCTCTATTGCACTGAACTCCGGTAATAGGTGGTGAAACTGAAATACAAAACCAATGTGTGTATTGCGAAACTTTGCTTGCTTCTTTGCGCTCAGTTGCAGCATGTCTGTATTGTCTATCAGCACACTGCCACTATCGGGCTTGTCCAGTCCGCCCAGCAGGTGCAGCAGCGTGCTCTTGCCTGCTCCCGATGGCCCTACAATAGACACTATTTCCCCTTTGCTAATGTTTAGTGAAACATCGTTGACTACCGTAAATGTGGCATACTTTTTGGAGAGATTCTTAGCAGTGAGCATACTATGATTGACCGTTGATAAATCTGTTGTATTTACCTGCAAGTTATCCATAAATAATTTAGCTCGCATCGGTAAACCATAATTTGTAAAAGCGCTTAGCCATTTTAATGTTAACATTAGCATCACTCAAAATTTGTGTATTCTTTTTTGATTTTTCCCTTACATTTGCGGAAAGTCGACTAAAATTAACCTATTTATAATATGTTTTGGACACTAGAATTAGCATCGCATCTTGAAGATGCCCCATGGCCTGCCACCAAAGACGAACTGATAGATTACGCCATCCGTTCGGGCGCACCACTGGAAGTAGTGGAGAATTTGCAGGAACTTGATGACGAAGGAGAAATATACGAAGGCATAGAAGACATCTGGCCCGACTATCCCACTCAGGAAGACTTCTTCTTCAACGAAGATGAGTATTGATTTTTACCGTATGGCCAATGTTATGGCTTATATCTTTTAACGTATTGCCATAGTTATGGCTTACATCATTTTGCAGTAGTTTACAGCATCTTTTTGTCTGTATCATACCCGCCGATAGGCGGGTATTTGCATTTTAAGTGGTTTTGCAATTTTACTATTTAGAAACAGACAGTCAGTTAATATTTACTATACCTTTAAGGGAGTACATAAGCTTAGATATATTAAGCTATCAAAAAACTACTGAATGAAGCTATCAGTATTCAGTTTGCTGTTGTTTGTTTCGCTGCGTATGTATGGTCAGGCAGATACTTCTTACAAAGTATATTTCGGCCTGCTGCATGCACACTCTATGATATGCGATGGCTCCGGCACGCCCGAAGAGGCTTACAGTGCTGCAAAGGCTGCCGGGCTACATTTCTTTGCGCTCACACCTCACAATCATGATGCGGCCGAGAGTGGTGCCAAAGAAAGAAAAGATGATGTGCTTATAGCCCGAAAGCCGGAACTATATAATGGTAACAGCAATGTAACTGTTACCAGAAAATGGAAAGAAGAGGGCGTAACGCGCACAGAGCAGGTATCAGTAAAGCCGGTTTTAAAAGCAGCAAAAGCAACCACCAATAGCAATTTTGTTGCGCTGTATGGTCAGGAGTTCTCTACTATCTCCAGCAGCAATCATGTGAATGTGCTGGGCATAGACCACCTGCTGGAGGTCGAAAATGGCGACTTCAAAGGGCTGATAGCTGAGGTAAAAAAGGCACAGCAGTCCGGTACGTTTATACCGGTTATACAACTCAATCACCCCGATGTTTCAGAAGACCTTTTTTATCACGGCAGCAGTGCTACAGTCCTCAAAAACATGCATAATGATTATGGCATAGACGAGGGCGATCTGGGACCTCATTTCAATGACTGGGTAAGGGTTATGCAACCTTATACACACCTCATAGAGGTGCTCAGTGGTCCGGCAATGGCTAAAACCCGCATAGAAAACTACCGCTACCACCAGACCCACGAAAATGATTACTTCTTTTACCTCATGCAGGGCTTACATGTAGCGCCATCTGCCGGGCAAGACAACCATTACAAAACATGGGGCACGGTAAATGATGCCCGTACCGGCATTATAGCCCGCGACCTGTCTGCAACATCCATTTACGATGCGTTCAGAAAACACCGCACTTTCGTATCGGAAGACAAAAACCTGAGCGTGGTACTGTATGTAAATAATGCGGTAATGGGCTCTTCCATAACGGCTGCCGAAGAAACAGAGCTGGACATAAAAGCGCTGATACGCGATGCCGATGAACCCACTGCAGATTATGAAATCTATGTGTATGCAGGTGAAATGAATGCCGAGCTAAGCACTGCCGCTACCAACTGGAAAGCATCTGATGGCAGATACGATAAAGTAGAAGTGCGTGGAAACGGCCTGCACAGCATCAGAGGGGTATTTGGCACCAAAGCACCCACCTTCTATTACATAAAAGTAGTTCAGGGAAATGGTGACCGCGCATGGACAGCGCCTGTATGGGTCAATGAAACACATGCTCCACTACACACAGACTCTGCAGTCACTACCGCTACTTACTACTGGACATCATCTGCATCATCGAGGGTGTACCATTTGGCAGGCTGCTCTGCTGTAGAGCGCATCAAACCGGAAAACCTGCACTCAGGCAATACTCCCCCGGAGGGCAGAACCCAACATGCATGTAATGTTACAGCACCAGGCAGCCACTAGCACTTCATTATTCGCTTTATCAATCTATCAGCCCCGCATACATCATAGCGAATATAGCAAGAGCGGCCACTATGCGGTACACACCAAAAGCTTTCAGGCTGTTCTTCTGCAGGAACACTATAAAGGTTTTTATAGCTACGAGAGCTACTACAAACGCTATCACATTACCTACACCCAGCATGGCAAGATTATTCTTGTCCTGCAGCATTTCAGGGTGCTCTTTTACGGCTTTCAGCAGTTTGTAGCCGGTTGCAGCCATCATGGTAGGCACCGCCAGAAAGAAGGAAAACTCTGCCGCAAATCTGCGTGTGAGCCCCTGCTGCATACCGCCTATTATGGTGGCTGCGCTGCGGCTGGTGCCGGGTATCATGGCTACTACCTGCCATAGCCCTACCATAAAACTTTTCTTATAACTCATATTCTGCTCGTGGTCTACATCACTCTTGCCAAAGAGCTTGTCTACAAACAGCAGTATAATACCCCCAACCAGCAATGCTACTGCAACCGTAGTGGGGCTTTCCAGCAGTTCATCAATTTTGTCAGAGAATAGCTTACCAAAAACCAGTGCCGGAAAAACTGCCACTATCAGCTTCAGATAAAAATCCATCCGTTTTACATCCAGAAACTTCTTCCAGTAGAGCACCACTACCGACATGATAGCGCCGAGCTGTATACATACCTCAAACAGTCGGGTAAATTCACGTTCTTCTTCGGTAAAGGTTTTGCCATGGTTCATGATAGCATCTGTCAGAATCATATGCCCGGTTGATGATATAGGCAGAAATTCTGTAACGCCTTCTACTATACTAAGGATGATGGTATCGGTCCACGTCATAATTATGGAATATTGATGTATTTGTGTGTTTGCAACGATAGCTGCCACCTTGGGTGCAGCTTTATATAGTCTATGATGAGCGGGGTTATGGAGTCCCGTTTGCTCCACTCGGGCTGCAGGTACAGTTTGCATTCTGGGTTCACCTTTGCTGCATGCTGCTCTGCCCATTCAAAGTCGGAACGATGGAACACCACTACTTTCAGCTCATGTGCCTGTGCCATACATTCATCCAGCGGCGCTTTAAACTTCTTAGGCGATAAAGTGACGAAATCCAGATTGCCGCTCAACGGGTGAGCGCCCGATGTTTCAATATGAATTGTAAATCCCACATCGTGTAGTGCATCGCACAGCGCAGCCAAATCGTGCATTGCGGGCTCGCCACCCGTTATTACTGCCAGGCGCCCCTCGTAGGCTGCCGCTATCTGTGCTATCTCCACATTGGTCATCAGCGGGTGAGCCGCAGCATCCCAGCTTTCTTTTACATCGCACCACACACAGCCCACATCACAGCCGCCCAGGCGTATGAAGTACGCAGCCTTGCCGGTATGCACCCCCTCGCCCTGCAGGGTGTAGAAATGCTCCATCACGGGGTAGGACGATATATGTATGTCGGTATTCAATGTGCAGTATGTACCGTGCAAAAGTAAAGCATGTACCCCGTACATGCTTTACTTTTTACACCAATTAACTTTTTACCCAATTTACCCTTTACCCCTTTACCCAATTACCTCTTTACCCCTTTACCCAATTACCTCTTTAACCCTTTACCCAATTACCTCTTTACCCTATTTTCCTCTCAACTGTGCTGCAAGCAGGGTGTTCTTCATAAGTCCGCAGATCGTCATAAGCCCTACACCCTTTGGTACGGGGGTTATATAGCTGCACAGTGGCGCTACATTATCGAAGTCCACATCTCCTACCAGGCGGCTGCCGCTCTTCTTGGTAGCATCGTCTATGCGGTTTATGCCTACATCTATTATTATTGCCCCCGGCTTTACCATGTCGGCAGTCACATACTTTGGTCTGCCTATAGCTGCCACTATTATGTCCGCATTCAGGGTGAAGTCTTTCAGGTTTTTGGTGCGGGAGTGGCACATAGTTACTGTAGCATTACCCGGATTGCCGTTGCGGCTCATAAGTATCGTCATAGGTGTGCCTACTATATTGCTGCGGCCTATAACCACGCAGTGCATACCTGCTGTGTCTATCTTGTAGTACTCCAGCATCAGCATAATGCCGTAGGGTGTTGCCGGCAGAAAAGTAGGCTGCCCCAGCAGCATACGCCCCTGCGATATAGGGTGAAAGCCATCCACATCCTTGGCAGGGTGTATGGCATTGATTACAGAGTCGGGCGAAATGTGCGCAGGCAGTGGCAACTGCACCAATATACCATCTATATTATTGTCATTGTTCAGTCGCTCTACTTCGGCTATCAGGTCGGCCTCAGTCATATCCGCCGGCAGGCGCAGCAGCGTAGAGTCGAAGCCCAGCTCTTCGCAGTGCTTCACCTTTGAGCCTACATAGGCTTCGCTGGCAGGGTTGTTGCCTACAAGTACAGCAGCCAGATGTGGCTTTTTACCACCGCCTGACTGCCATTTTATTACTTCCTCTTTTATCTGCTCCTTTATATGGCCAGATACAAGTACACCATCGAGTAGTTGCATAAAACAAAGATAATTTTTTGATGAAGATAAGGAAGTATGATAAATAAACTGCCAATTTCAGGAATTGATGGAACGATTATTTTGGAGGCCGGTTCTTGGAGATTACATGACAACGCTACCCTGAAAAAGCGGGATATTTAAAATACGCAGTAATGAGTAAATGGATAAACGGGATAGGTCTACTCCCAATCCGGATAATCTGCGTTCCAGTTTATTTTTTCGCCGGTAGCACCCAGACCCATCAGCTTATTCATTCTGAAGGTAATACCAATCTCGTGGTAAGGGCCAGCCACGTGATAATAAGAGCGGCCGTAGTTTATTACAAACTTATTGAGGTTCACACCCACCCCGAATGCAAAACCAGCAACACCGGGAATAGTCTGTAAAGCCATTTCCTTGCGACGTAGATAGTTGTAAGAGCCGGTCACGGTTATTCGCTTGCCCAGTGTTATCTCTGCACCAAAAATAAAGTGGCGGAACAACTTATCGGTAAAGTAGCTTTTTTCTTTCTGGTTGCTGTCTACACCACCCAGTATTGTACTGTTGGTTACATCTGCAGGGTTATCATAGCGTATATCCCACTCATACAGGTGATGTATGGTAGTAAACAGCCTCAGCGGCACATGCTTAAAACGCTTGGAGATACCCAATTGCAGATCAAAAGGAATTGGCTCGGCGGGATTTTCAGGGGTATATTTATCCAGCATTACACCCATATTTTTTGCTACTACACCTATATCCCACAGCGATGCGGTATCGTAGTAGTTGATGCCTATATCCATCATGGCAGCAGTAGCTCGCTGGGTATATAGGGCCGAGTGCGCAAACTTAAGACTGGCTCCATAGCGCCAGTGCTGCAGATAGCTGCGCGATGCCCCTAAAGTCACAGCATAATCTATAGCCTTAAAAGTACCCTCTTCGTTGCCCACAAAGTTGGTCTGATTGAAGGTGCCATAATTGAGGTATTGCAAGCCAAACAGGAAAGAGGTATTGATTTTCTGCGAATGATAGCCATAGTTCAGATTAGAGGAGCTGATACCGGCATACATGCCATTATAGTTGAGTTGCAACTGATTGTGCAGTCCTGCACGCATCAGCGACGGGTTCTGCAGTGCAAGTGATATATCATTGTCCGGGTTGGAAACACTAATGCCCCCCAGGGCCGACACATGCGGTGAATTGGATAAACGCAAAAATTCAAACGAGAATTGCCCACCTGTTACCTGCCCAAACGAGGCTGCACAGGAGAGCAATAAACCAGATATTAGTGATAGTGTTTTTCCGGGCAGTATATAGCCCCGTTGCGTTATGCGCATAATGTTCTGAGTCCGTTTACCCTTTTAAAACGTAGTATGGTCAAAAAAATTGCTCCGGTATGCAATCTTGAATTGCGATGTCATCTATTTTAATTGCCTGAAGTTACTTCATCATTTCTTCCACTATCAGGCTGCTTACTCCTGTATTAGAGAATCCGCCATCATGAAAGAGGTTCTGCATGGTCACCATACGGGTATAGTCGCTGAAGAGCATAGCGCAGTAGTTGGCACAGTCTTCGGCACTTGCATTGCCTAATGGCGACATCTTATCGGCATAGCTGTAAAACACATCAAACCCAGACACACCTGAGCCTGCAGTAGTAACCGTAGGTGATTGAGATATAGTATTTACACGTACTTTCTTTTTGAACCCATAGTGATACCCAAAGCTACGGGCAATGCTCTCCAGCATCGCCTTGGCATCAGCCATATCATTATAGCCGGGGAAGGTGCGCTGGGCAGCTATATAGCTCAGTGCTACTACAGAGCCCCACTCGTTTATAGCATCTGCTTTCATGGCCGCCTGCAATACCCTGTGCAGCGACAATGCCGATATATCTAGTGTTTTCAGGAAGTTCTCATGATTGGTAGTAGTATATTCAATATTCTTACGCACATTGGGCGACATACCTATAGAGTGTAGTATAAAGTCGACCTTGCCGCCAAATATTTCCATACTTTTCTGCATCAGATTGTCCAGGTCGCCGTCAGAGGTTGCGTCGGCAGCTATTACCTGCGCATTACACTCTTTAGCCAGCTCATTTATCTTACCCATCCTTAGTGCTATAGGTGCATTAGAGAGTACTATCTCGGCCCCTTCTGCTACAGCTACCAGCGCTGTTTTCCAGGCTATAGAGCGCTCATCGAGTGCACCGAATATGATTCCTTTTTTTCCTTTAAGCAGTTGGTTTGCCATAATCTTAGTTAATCAGTTTATAAATACTGTTGTTTTAGTTTGGTAAAATTAAGAAAATAAAACCCGGCATACAGCTTATGTTATTGCTGGCGTCCGGGTTGTAAATGTAGAAAAAAGAAAATAAGTGAAATTTATTTTGACATCTTCACCTAATGAGATTTGCGCTAAAAGCCTGATTAAGAACTACAAACCCATTTAACCCTGTGATTATTAATACGTTTCGTACTGAATGTCGTATACGCTTGTATAATTATTCAATACACTATCCAGAATAACTACTCTCGTTTGGGTAATCTTACTGAAGGCATCTATATCATAAGTAATCGCTGCACTTTTGTTGCGTGAGGTAATAGACTCCACAAGATGCGAGTTTTGGTAAATGTTTTTGCCAAACATAGTAAAAGACTCTAGCTGCATATAGTCGCCAATACGGTTTGCCTTTTCTGTATAGAAATGGTATCCTTCGTTGACCCAAAACAGACCCGGATACTGAAGACTGTCTTTTACGCTATTTGTATCTTTTACATGCACCCACATGGGGCTGTAATTATACCCGTTGCGCGTATGCGTAAGTGATCCATAATCAAACAGGGCCTGAGTATCGATAGACAAAGGGTAAGTAACAAGCTTTACCGTAAGTGGAGTAGTAAGGTCTGTAAAATCTATCACCAGCTTGCCATCAAAGTTGTGTTTCAGGAAATCGCCGTTAACTGACGTGTAAGTTGAGTTGTCGGTCATAGAAATCTTGTTATAACTAGTACCTATTCTTGTGTTACGCACCAGCAACTTACCGAAATATTCATATTTGTTTATGAGGTAGGGCGTATAGGCTGTCTCTATGTTTTCGTCCTTGTTTAACATGAATGAATCGACCTGAACAACCGTATTATTGAGTGCATTAATAGTGGTTTTGTAAATTCTCTTTACACCGGTTGGGTCAGTTTTATACGTGAAGTCTATACGCTTATTTATCTCGAAAGAGTCATTGCCTGTATAAATCATTTGTGTAACCCTGTTATTATCATCATAGTAAAACCTGTATTTTTCGGTGATAGTACTGGGCACGCCTGCCACGGGCACAGTCATTTTAATCGTTGTAATCTTGGTATAACCTAACATCCTTACATTGTTGGGTGTAGGGGCACTGGAATGAATTCTTTTTTTACAGGATGTGCCTATGAAGCTTGATATCAGGACAATAGCAGCAACATATAGCGAAAAGTATTTTTTCATACAGGTGTTTTTAAACATTAGAAACGTAAAAATAGTAAATACACATCAATAGTCAACCATCGGTCTAAAAATTAGCCCGATAGCTCATATTGCAATGATCTCTAAGCAGATAGACGATTTTTTCTGCACTTAAGTTGGGTTGTTGCCTATTTAGGTCCATGCTGTAGCTGCCCTGCAAAGTCAACAAGCAGCCGGGCTATACCAGGTACATTGCGCAGCGTCACTTCCTCAGGAGTATCGTATATGTCATGGTAATGACCCTTGCCGCCATTAGTGTATATAAAGAATGCAGGGACACCCTTTTCCGAAAAGTAGTAATGGTCGCTGTTGGCGGCCTTACCCCTGCTTTTTATCACCGGCAGGTAGTTATATTGGTTGTTAATAGTTGTTAGCGCGCTGAATGCTTCCGGGTTTTCTGTGGCATTTACCACTGTTATGCCATCGGTGGCATCGCCCATTATATCCACATTGGTCAGAAATTTAATGTTTTCAAGCGGCAGCGGGCTGTTCTTTACAAAGTGCGCAGACCCCATCAGCCCGGCTTCCTCGCCGCTGAAGGCTATAAAAACTATGGTGTAGCGCTGCGGATGGGCGGCATAGTAGGCTGCCAGATAGAGCAGCATGGCAGTGCCGCTGGCATTGTCGCTGGCTCCGGGAAAGATGATACCGGCACCCATAGTGCCCAGATGGTCGTAGTGGGCAGAAAAAACAATAAAACTATCCCGTACTGCTCCGGGAATGACACCAATAATATTCTCATTCCTGCTATTGATAAGTTGTGACTGCATAGTAACAGACGCTGAACCGATATCAGCGGGCACAAGTGTGTCATTTACATACAGCACGGTAGCTTCAATTAGTTGTTGGGCCACAGTCCACGTTTGTTTGTTTTTTTCAGGGATGATGAAGCAACCTTTTGGCAAACCTGCTGCTAGTGCGCCGGGTCTTATATTCAGTTTTTTGCAAAAGGAATCCGCGTACTGCAGATGCCATATATACTTTTTATTAAAAGAAGCTGTGGTCTGCTCCCACGATTCCATATCCGCTATGGCACGCATATCTATTGTCTTTACCTGCTTGCCGCGGGTCGAAAACGGGCTACTGGCTGCATGTACCAGAAAATCTCTGCCCGGCACCAGCGATTTGCCATTAATAGATACTTCCATTTGTCCTGGAAAAGTATTCACCGGAAAGTCATACTTCTGCCGGAAAGTAGCCATGCCCGGTGCGGGTTTCATGTTGAGTGAAGCAAAGTGATTATCGATGTAATCAGCAGCCCGTTCCTTACCGCCCGCTTCATACCCTCTGCCCTGCATAGCAGGTGCGGCCAGCTGGTCTATATGCTTTCTCAGTATTGCTGCAGTATGGGCACTATCGGTTTGGGAATATGCGCCAGGCGATACTATGAGGGCTGCTACCAGTAAGGATCTGAACAAATAAGTCATAAAAAGAGTGTATACAAATGTACAACAATACACAGCCCGTCAGCTATTCCATATTCGCGAAATCCACATCCACCACATCATAGTTTTTGTTGCGCCAATGATAGTGCCACCACTCTGTGGGTACAAAGTTGAAGCCACGTTTCCACATGAGGTTTTTGAGCAGCCGGCGGTTGGCTATAACCTGTGGCGGCAGCTGCTTGAAATCATGGTGAGCAGTGTCCGTAAAGTTGTCGAAACCGGTACCCATGTCCAGCTCTTTACCTGTTTGCAAATTGACTATCGTAATGTCTACCGCCAGGCCCCGGTTGTGATGGCTGCCCCGGCGCGGGTTGGCAGTGTATCGCCTGTCGGGCGAGAGCTGCCACATCGTGCAGGTAACGCTGAAGGGGCGATAAGCATCGTACACCTTGAGCCCGAGTCCTTTTTTGCTTAGTTCTTCCTGCACCAGCTTCAGTGCTGCTGCCGGCTGCTGCCGCAGATAAGCTATGGGATTGTGGTAAAGTACTTTGTGGGTAAAATTGTTGGTAGTGGCATAGCGGAAATCTACTGCCAGCCCGGGTATGAGTTGCTGTAAGCGAACAAAGCCTGACGATGGGTTCTGTCGTATACTTTCGGCCAAAGCTGCTTTGGTGGATATAACCTTCGCCGTTGTTTTGCAAGGCTGGGCAAAGCCTGTAGTGCCGGCAGCAAGCGCAATCAGGACGATGAGTGCATAGGGCTTCATAGACTATTTCAGCTCTTCGTAGTCTATGTAATCTCCGTCTTTTTTTACCTTTCTGGTAGCCGGTGGCGGCTCATTCATCTTCTGCTCCATTTCTCTCATCTTTTCCTGCATTCTGCGCAACTGGCTGCTGGTAGCCGATGTGATGCGGAAAATAGGTAAGATATAGTAGAAAACTATCCGGAATATGATGCTGATAACAAGTATCCAAAGAATTAACCTAAGCATAATCGGACAAAGGTAGTGGGTTTGTGGTATAAAATGACCATTTGTACCTGCCCCAATTCTGTTGGCAGAATGTTATAAACATGCTCCTTTAACCTGTTTTCTGTAACAGATTTGTCAACTTTTCAAATGTTGACAAATCTAAGGCTGAATTGCAAAAACGACATGTAGCTGTTTTGAGCCTTAAACACTAAATTGCCGCATGGTAAAGAGCGTACCCATAAAACTAATCTCCTGCTGATGGCATGGCTGCGCCTCATACGGTGGCAAAACCTGCTGATAATAGCACTCACCCAGCTACTGGTGTGGTGGTGTGTGGTATTGCCCGAAAAGCCGGTGCTGCTGGCTAGCTTCAATTTTAGTTTACTCTCGCTCTCTACAGTGCTTATAGCCGCTGCAGGCTACATCATCAACGACTACTTTGATATAAAAATAGACCAGATAAACCACCCGGAAAAAGTAGTACTGGGCAAGGTGATACCCCGAAAAACCGCTATCATTGCCCATACCTTTATCAATATTACTGCACTGGCATTGGCAGCAGTAGTAGCAGGCAGTGCCGGCCACCCGGAGTGGCTACTCATACAACTGGGCTGCACCGGACTGCTGTGGCTGTACTCTACCACCTACAAGCGGCAATACATGACCGGCAACATATCCATTGCGGTGCTTACGTCGCTCACAGTGCTGGTGCTCTATGTGTACGAACCAGCCCTGCGCCATACCACCAATCCACTGCCTGTGGCTATATTGTTGGTGTACGCATTTTTTGCCTTTATGCTCACCTGGATAAGAGAGATAGTAAAGGACATGGAAGACCTGAAAGGAGATGAAGCAGAGGGCTGCATCACCATGCCTATAAAGCATGGACTGGCTTATGCCGCACGGTTTGCCAGTGTGCTGGCAGTAGTGGCTATAGTGCCATTGGCAGTATCGGCAGCGGCTCTTTTCTCTGTGGGTTATGTACTGTTGTCATCTTATGTTTTGGGCTTGTTGGTTATTCCATTAGCAGTATGGATATGGTATTTGTGGCAGGGTGCCGCCACCTCAGCTCACTATCATAAGGCAAGCAGAATGCTAAAAATAATAATGGTGCTGGGTGTGTGCTCGTTGGTGATTTATAAACTGGGGTGAGGAGGAATTGCAGACGGTCAACAGTCAGAAAGGTTTTGTCTGAATTCCCTGAATAGATACCCTAAGATTCAAAAAAAGTTACATTTCCTGTGGTTCGTGTGCCTTTTTAACTATATTTGCTTTAGTAATTACTGATTTTCCTGTTACAGTCTTTCTGTATGGCCGGTGATGAAACATCCCTGTATTTATTTTCAACAGAGCAGGGTATCTTTTCTTTAGCATTGATTTTTATTGATAAACATGATGGAATACAACACTACGCGCAGCAGAATGCTGATGCCCGAATACGGTCGTAATGTGCAGAAAATGGTAGAGTACCTGGTAACTGTAGACGACCGCGAAAAACGCCTGAAACAGGCAGAGATTATAATAGAGCTGATGGGGACACTAAACCCCCACCTGAAGACTATAGAAGATTACAAACACAAACTGTGGGACCATCTTTTTCAGATGACCGAGTTCCAACTGGATGTGGATGCACCCTATCCGTGCCCTACGCCAGAAATGATATTTAAGAAGCCGGAGGTACTACCTTACCCCCAGCTACCCATAAAGCACAGACACCTGGGCCGCAACATACAAGGGCTGCTGGATAAGGCCATAGTAGAAACAGACGATGAGAAAAGACACGGACTCACCCAGGCTATTGGCTACTACATGAAGCTGGCTTATGGCAACTGGCACAAAGAGCCCGTGCACGATGACATGATAAAGAATGAGCTTGCAGAAATATCGGGTGGCAAGCTGAAGTATGAAACAGGCGGCTACAGAGTGACCTTCGATACTAACCCTGTAAGCAATAACAACAATCGCAACTTCAAACAGCGCAACAACAATAACAACAACCGCAACTTTAAAGGCAATCAGGGTAGCCAGGCCGGACAGGGTGGCAACCAACGCAACAACAATAACTTCAGAGACAGGGATAACAATGCCGGCGGCGGTGGCGGCAACAACTTTGGCGGCAACAACAACTTCAAGAACAAACAGAAATTCAAGAACAATAAAAACAAATAAGGGCTTACTGTTTGGGGCTGTATACAGCAGCCCCATAGTACCTATCTTTATCGCATGGCAGACAGTTTTTCGAGGCAGGTGAATTTTGAGAAGCGTACACTACTTGCTGTCATCATACCACAGTTGCGCAAGGATGGCATGTACTACGAGGTGAATATGAAAGGCTATCCCCGCTTCTACATGCGCTGGTGTGCTTTAGACAGATATGATATTGCCGGTACAGACCCGCCGGTGATCCCCTACGGATTGCTGCTGGCCGTGAGCGATGTGATAGAGAAAAGGTGAAGGGCAATTATTTCACTTTCCTGATTTTTATTATTGCCCGCTGTCCCATGTTATTGTAGGCAAGTATGCTGTATTTCTTATCACCATCAGATAGCAGCATTGTGGCAGTATTGGGTGGGTCTGAGCCTTCATTGTCGGCCAGAATGGAGAGTGTGTTAATCCCCTCTTTGTTCAGTACTATTTTTACCCGTTTCTTTTCTTTTATCAGGTAGTGCCGCTCCAGGTAGGTTTTGCCGTTACATTCTATGGTCACACGGTCGCCATCGGTATTGCCACCGTCCCATATATCTAGTATGAGCGTATCGGTATACCAGTCGTAGGTGTTCACCTTGCCGGCAGTTATCTTTTCGGTTTCGGGTATAGGTGTGGGATTGTCGGGCATTGCTACCTTTATGCCGGTGGGTGCCTGTACGGGTGCCTTTTTCTTCATGGTTATCACCGTATCAAATGTCTCTTTGGGTTGAAACAGTGGCTGCAGCTCGTCGGCAGTATTGAAGAGTAGGGTGCCGGGTGTGCAAGCGGTCTTGTCGGTCTGCCTGCTGCTTACCGGCCCGCTCAGTGTGGCGCCGTTGTAGCTCTTGTCATAGATGAGTGTAGCATTTACCAGACACATAAAAGCCTTTGTGGGCATGCCTCTGGACTCTGTAATCTCTGTTTCCCTGAATT
This sequence comes from Taibaiella sp., assembly GCA_021740995.1. Taxonomy (GTDB): domain Bacteria; phylum Bacteroidota; class Bacteroidia; order Chitinophagales; family Chitinophagaceae; genus Nemorincola. The sequence continues at coordinate 7,074 of JAIOYR010000046.1, read as the reverse complement.
TTATTTTGCGCTCATACCGGTCTATGGTGCCCTTAATGGCGCTTTTGGTTTGCTGCGGCGGAGCAAAGGTGTATGAAGAGCCTGTTATGTTTCCATTTTCCTCAGTAAACACTATTTTGTACGGAAACGTTTCTCCCGTATTCATTTGCATCATGCCGGAGAGGGTGTAAGACTGGGCAAGTAGCTTACCACTTACAGACAGCGCTACAAGAACAAATATAGCCGCAGCACAAAGCAGCCTGCACCTGTCTTTCAGCAATCCCGGTATCAAAAAATCTGTTTCTTTTACACTGTTTCCATCTCTACCCATGCGTCATTTTCTTTGAGCAGATTGATGAGTTCTCCCACTGCGGTTTCGCTGGGTACATTTCGCTTTACCACCTCTTTGCCTTTGTACAGGGTTATCTTGCCTGGGCCACTGCCCACATAGCCAAAGTCGGCATCGGCCATTTCGCCGGGGCCATTTACTATACAACCCATTATGGCAATCTTCACCCCTTTCAGGTGGTGTGTCGCGGCCCTTATTTTAGCCGTTGTTTCCTGCAGGTCAAAGAGGGTGCGCCCGCAACTGGGGCAACTGATATACTCTGTTTTGCTGATGCGGGTACGTGTAGCCTGAAGTATAGAGAATGCCGTACTGTTCAGAAATTGTGCTCTATCAGCAGCGTTTTCGTTTTCTGTCAGGTTGCCGCTCAGCAGCATCGTGCCATCACCCATACCATCCAGCAGCAGACCACCACAGTCGGTAGCGCATTTTATCAGTTGTTTGTCGGGCGTATCGCCGTCGGCAGCTACCGATAGTATTACCGGGCATTGTATGCCCTGCTGCATCAGCAGGGTAATAAAGTTGCGTAGCGGCTTCATTGCATTGTCTGCATCGGCAGACAGTATCAACACCACCGCATGGTCATTCCTCAGCTTTTCGAAAAGCGGCTCAAAAGACTGCCCCCCGCCGGTAAGGTAGAGCGAAACAAAACGAAGGCTGGCCGCAGGTATTTCTTTCTGCAAATAAGCGGCAGCCGTAAGATAGGGCGCGCATACTGATTTGTCGGGTGCCGACAACCAGGTTTTATAATCACATATCACCTGCAGTGTGCCCGGCAATGCAAAGTCTGGAAGTATATCGCCTGTATAAATATAGTCGGCAGCACCATCACTTATCGTCCATTTATCGGTGGCAGCATCATATTTGTATCCTATAGGCAGCAGGCTGGCAGCATTTATATGGTATTGCTCACCATAGTCTGCTATTACTACCGGCACATGTGTGCCGCCTATATTGCCCACCACTGTGCTGGTCCTGCGCCTGTATTCAAACGGGCTATAAGGCAGTGTTTTTGTATCTATCGTAATATCCGTCGTATTTTCAGGCGGATATCGTGCCACTATATCTCTGCACACAGGCAGTTCCAGCTCGGGGTCTTCGGTCAGCGATACCCTGATGGTATCGCCTATGCCATCTTCCAGCAATGTACCTATACCTATCGCGCTCTTTATGCGGCCATCGGGGCCATCGCCGGCCTCGGTTACGCCCAGGTGCAGCGGGTAGCACTCCCCAAATTCATCCTGCATCTGGCGCACCAGCAGCCTGTAGGCCTGCACCATCACCTGCGGATTGCTGCTCTTCATACTCAGCACTATCTGGTGATAGTCTTCGCCGCGGGCTATCCTCAGAAACTCCATAGCACTCTCTACCATGCCTATGGCAGTATCGCCATAGCGGCTCATTATGCGGTCGCTCAGCGAGCCATGATTGGTGCCTATACGCATAGCGGTGCCATGCTCCTTACATATCAGCACCAGTGGGGTGAACCGCTCTTTGATACGCAGCACCTCTGCCGCATATTCTTCGTCTGTATATTCTATCAGGTCAAACTTCTTTTTGTCTACATAGTTGCCCGGGTTTACCCTTACTTTCTCTACTATGCGGGCCGCAATTTCTGCAGCATTTGGGGTAAAGTGTATATCGGCTACCAGGGGCGTATCATACCCTCTGGTCCGCAACTCATTTTTTATCACCAGCAGATTTTCCGCCTCTGTTTTGCTCGGTGCGGTAATGCGCACCAGCTCAGCACCCGCCTCTATGCACCTTATAGACTGCTCTGCGGTAGCCATAGTGTCCATGGTGTCGGTAGTGGTCATTGTTTGTATACGGATGGGGTTTCCGTTACCTATAGTCACATTACCTACTTTGACCTCGCGCGTAGGCAGGCGTGTATACTTAGCAAGCGATTTGCAATATTGCTCCAACATGTATGCGAAGGTAGTGTATGGCTGTTTTAACTGAAAAATTTGGTCAAATAATTATCAATATTATCACAATACTCCTGATGCCTGCCTCCCCGCTCCGCTGGAGTGTATTTTGTAGCCGTAATTACGAATGAATAAAGGTGGCATGGAAAAATATTAGTTAGATAAAATATATTTTTCTTAAATTAGCGTTATAAATGCAGTGCCATGAAAAATTTCCTACGCTACATATTGGTACTGATATGCGGAAATATCCCTTCTCACGCACAGATTATCACCACCGTAGCAGGCAATGGTGGTTTTGGGTACAGTGGCGATGGCGGACCTGCAACAGATGCTATGCTGATTTTACCGCAGGGAATCTCAATTAATGCGTATGGGGATATTTTTATTTGGTCTGGCGGAAATCGTGTTCGAAAGGTAGATCATATTACCGGAGTTATAACAACTTATGCAGGCAATGGTAGTGGTATTGCCAGTGGCGATGGTGGACCGGCAACGGCTGCTGGAATAGTTAATTCGTGGGGTATTGAAATTGATGTGATTGGAAATTTATATATAGGTTCGTCTAATTGTATTAGAAAAGTAGATACCGCTGGTATAGTTTCTACATTTGCAGGCACTGGTACAACAGGTTATAGTGGTGATGGTGGACCAGCAACCGCTGCCCGGTTTGGAACAGTGAAAGGTGTAGCGGTTGATGTTGGTGGTAATCTATATATTGGTGATGTCATAAATCATTGTATCCGGAAAGTAAATACAAGTGGTATTATCAGCACTTTTGCAGGTACGGGCATTGCAGGTTATTTTGGTGATGGCGGGCCTGCAACCGCTGCGAAGTTTAACGTTATCGAGGATGTTGCTGTTGATATTCTTGGAAATGTATATGTTGCGGAGCAAGGTAATTGTTGCATCCGAAAGATAAACACATCAGGTATAATTTCTACCATAGCAGGTACTGGTATTACGGGCTTCAGTGGTGATGGTGGGCCTGCGACTGCAGCTCAATTAAGTGGAGTAAAAGGAATAGAAGTAAATGGTGCTTATATTTATATATCTGACCGAGCCCCGAATGAGCGCATACGAATGATAGACCCTGCCGGTATCATAACAACTATAGCTGGCACCGGAGTGCCGGGTCTATTGGGCGATGGTGGTCCGGCAACTGCTGCAACGTTGTTCGGACCTCACCACCTCGTACGCTACGGAGGCGGTAATTTATATTTTGTAGACAGGCAAAGTAGTAGAGTGCGCATGATAACCATGCCCAATAGTACGCCTTACTTCACACACGGCACCATAGCCCACCTCACTGCCTGTGGCGAGTACAATCCTATAGATACGCTGCTGCGGGTTATGGATAGCAATGCTACACAGCCACTCACCTGGAGTGTGGTAGTGCCACCTGCACATGGCACGGCATTTGTGGCATACACTACTACTTCTACGGGTGGTGTGCTTACACCCACAGGCACAGGTTACACACCTGCTACCGGCTATCAGGGCCCAGATACCTTCAAGGTCAGGGTGTCAGATGGTGGCGCAGCAGATACCATCACCATAGCAGTAGATGTGCAGGTATTCCCCATAGCAGCCCCCATTACCGGCATAGATACTATATGTGTAGGAGATATGACTACCCTCACCGGACCTACCGTAGGTGGCGGCACAGGTGTGTGGAGCAGCCCGCACAGCACCGTAGCAGTAGGCGCAGCCACCGGAGTAGTAACCGGCATGGCTACCGGCACCGCCACCATCACCTACACCCTCAGCAACTATTGCGGCACAGCTACCGCAACACACACTGTTACAATACTACCGTCAGGCGATTGCCCCACAGGCATCAGCAGTATTTCAGCAAGCAAGCACATCAGCATCTTCCCCAATCCCAATACAGGCTCCTTTACCATAGAGCTCCCCACCGGCACTCCCAGCCTCATCACCATTACCGATGTGATGGGTAGAAAAATGTTGGAATTAAACAGCACTGCCTCCTGCCCCCTGAGCCTGCCTCCCGGTTCCGCAGGTGTGTATTTTGTGGAGGTGATGATGGGTTATGAAAGGTGGTATGGAAAAGTGGTAGTGCAGTGATCAAATTAGCAGCCCGCCGCCATCTCCCTGTCATGTTGACTCCAGTCGAAACAGGGGTTCTACTGCGCTCACGCCACACCTCCCTTTAGGGTCGGGGTTCTACTGCGCTCACACCACACCTTCCTTTAGTCCCGATCGCTATCGGGAGGGGTTCTACTGCGCTCACACCACACCTCCCTTTAGGGTCGGGGTTATACTGCACTCAGGCCACACCTCCCTTTAGGAGGGGTTCTAATGCGCTCACGCCACAGCTCCCTTTAGGGGCGGGGTTCTACTTCCCTCTGGTCTCAGCGTCTCGCTCATTTCTTTGCATTATTGTTTAACAACAGACTAAGAGCAGCACTTTCACGTCTCGCTTCGTCCTGTTATACCCAAGCGTCTCGCTTCTGCATAACACAAAGTAACTGCAAAAAATTTAAGTATGGTTTTCGCAAACGGAGACGCATCGACCAGTGTGGAGAGACACTTCGTCCAGTGTCGGATGACCGTCATAATGCACTATGCTTTTCTTACATAGTTACTTGTGCCAATGGAGGGCAATTAACCAATAAATAACAATATATTGGTGGGTATCTTAATCAGAAAGCTTGGATTAACGAACAACCTGTTTTATTTTTATATCTCTTATTTATTGCTCCTGAAAATTTGTGCACGTACCACTCCCCTATTTTGTACGCTACCACCCTCCTATTTGTAATGACAAATAGCTCTATTTTTTATTCTTATTGTTAACAATTAAAATAAAATCTAAAGAGATTAGCCATGGTGCAAAGGATGCACTGTTGAATATGCTCAAACAAACCAGACAGACTACCGCAATGTTGTTCAAACAGAGAATTCTTCACACGTCATCATTAACTAAAAACAAACTAAAAAAATGAAACGATTATTAGTGTTAGTTGCTTTATTTGGTCTTCTGCTAGGTGCAGAACGAACCTACGCGCAAACTGCTTCTGGATTAACCACGAGTGATTTGAGCAGCATTGTTCAACAATGTGTTGATTTGTCCGGTATTCAAACTTTTTATCCGGCTGATGGAAGTGGTCATTTAAATCAAATTAATATTGTCAATTATCCGGTTGATTTCCCTTCAGGAATGACTGTGTCTAAAGACGGACAGGCAGTAAAATTTATTTCAAACGAATCTTTTTCTAAAAGTCCGGTTGCTGAATACTTTATGTTCAGGCGTATTATACAAACCGGATCGACGGTAAAGCTCATAGGTAATTACTACTATACAGTTAGTGGAAATCATTTAAACAAGTCAATCGCCATTGATTACTCACAAAGTGCTGGCGTATGGACAATTACTAACTCAACAATAAATTAATAATAATATGAAAAAAATTACTAAACTAGTATTGGGATGTTTGTTGATGCTTTTGATAGGCGTCAATACCAAAAGTAATGCTCAAGCCATTACGAATGGGGGATTTGAAACCGGTTCTATAAGTCCATGGGCAGGTACATCGCTTGTGACCGTTAGTACCGGTTTTACAGAATTATCGTGGACAATTGTGCCCTCCGGTACACGTATGGCAAGAATTGAGCCTACCAGTAGTTTGATGAGAGCTACAGCCGAGTCTAATCTTGGTTTGTCCAGCGGTTCATTAGTTGCGCTGAACAGTTCAATTTTTGGCAGTGGAGCCGGTATGACTTCGACCAACTTTGGTACAATGACTCAAACAATAACGTTAGCCGCCGGGCAAACAATTGTAGCGTATTGGAATTATGTATCACGGGATTACACTCCATTTAATGACGGATTTATTGCAACCCTTGTAGGACCTTCTTATCAACAAATTAAGGTTTTAGCCGTGACAGCCAACGCTTACGGTACAGGCGCAATGGTAACAGGTAGTTACGGTAGTACAGGATGGCATCCAGTAACATTTACGGCAGGAGCTGCAGGGACCTACAAGTTAGGTTTTGCTTGTTTTAATGCAGGAGATCAGGCATTATCTCCAATAGTATGTATAGACAATGCAGCCGGTGGAACTGCTGCTCCTAACGCACCCATCGTTGCCACTTCATCGATTTCTGCTACGGGCTGCACATCTGCAACATGCGGTGGAAATGTGACTAGCGCAGGGGGCGCAACTGTAACTGCCAGAGGTGTATGCTGGAATACTACCGGATTAGCGACAACAGCTGATCCACACACAACTGACGGAAGTGGTACAGGTTCTTTTACTTCTACCCTGACCGGATTAACAGCTGGCGCTACTTATTATGTAAGGTCTTATGCAACTAACACGGTAGGCACAAGTTACGGACCTGAAGTAACTATTACTATGGGTAGTTCACCTTCAGTTACAGCCTCTGCTACAAATGTATCTTGTAACGGTGGCACTAACGGTACGCTGACAGCTACAGCAAGCGGCACAGTTACTTATGCCTGGAGCAGCGGGCACACTACCGCAACAGTTTCGGGCGTGGGCGCAGGTACCTATACTGTAGTAGTGACCAGCTCGTGCGGTAGCGCTAGCGCTGCCGTTACTGTTGCTGAGCCATCGGCACTCGTTGCGTCTAATACGGTAACTGACGTGCTGTGCAATGGTGGCAGCACCGGCACTGTGACTGTATCAGCATCCGGTGGTACGACTTCATACACGGGCACAGGAACAACAACAGGACTGGCTGCAGGTAGTTATAGTTATACAGTAACTGACGCAAACGGCTGTACCGCATCCACAAGCGCTACTGTTGGCGAGCCATCGGCGCTCGTTGCAT